>JAYVKQ010000148.1:0-3175 GCA_043768285.1 Saprospiraceae bacterium
ATCAATATGCGCCAAAATTAGGACAATACTTACAATAAGCGGAAGATTAAGGTTTTTAAATTTCCATTTTGAATGTATCAAACCCATCAATCCCATAAAAATAAGTGGATAAATAGCTATAAAATATTTGCCCAAATATACAGCATTTATATCCCTACCTACTTTATCCCAATGCAAATGTTGTGATAATAAAAATAGCGATGACATAGCAAATGCTAAAAACGCCATCAAGCGTCTTTCTTTCAGCAAAAAAACAGGGGGCATAGTCAAAATATACAGCAAAAAGACCACTAAAAAAGCAACGTGCAATACAATATGTATGTGCACTGAATCCCACCCAACGCCCGACACGTAATCCTTATTATTGTAAGAATACATTTCAAAAACGGCAGGTATAAAAGTTATGATAAACGAAATCGGTTCTTTTTTTATAATATCCATCTGCAAACGGGGATTGATATTAATAAAGGCAGCAGGATTATAATCGTCTTCACGTAGGTTGTGGTAAGTGGTTTTATAGGTATCATCAAAGGGATAGACGAATTTGTCAACCGTTTTATTCCACATAAATATGATGGTCAAAACACCAAAAAGTAAGCTAAAAATATAGGCATTACGGTTTTTTATCTTTTCAAAATAGGGTTTAGGTACTAAAAATAGTAGAAAAAGTAAGGGAAAATAAATGATTTTATTCCATGCTACTATCAACGTTATGATACCATAGCATATTAACTTGGAAGTAGAAACTATTTTTTTTGAAAATTTAAAATCTAAGAATAAAGCTATTAAAATAAACAGTAACCCATTGTTGATATTATCCGCACTCATGGACGCATGAACGGATAATGTGTTTGGCAAAAGGCATAAAAACAAGTAAAAATCTTTGAAAACGGGCAATAGGCGATAACCAATTACTATCAATCCGAACCACACTAAAAAATTGATAACCCTACCGATATAAAGCGTTATCATGGGATTTATAGCCATTTTATCCGCGATATAAACCACAGGTATTAAAGCAAAATATGAGGTGAAAGCATAACGTGCAGTATTTGGAAATGAAACAAAGGCTTTTTCTTCACGATTTAAAGGGATGGATAAATGCTTTTTAAGGGTGTCAAAAGAGAGTTTATTTGTGGGTTCAAAAACCATTTTTTTATAATATTCTGATATATCTACAAGTGATTTAGGCACAAAACCACCTAAAGATACTGAGGGGGTATCAATTTCTGGGAAAAAATGACCTTGAGCAAGATGATGCAGTTTATAGTTGTGATTAAACTCATCGGGTGTTTGAAAAGGCGGTACTACCAAGCAATAGAACAAGCCTGAAAAAACTATTAAGCCAAAAAGAACAAGCCGATATGTGTTTGATAATATCATTTTAAATGCCCTTACGTTTATAGACTATCATCAAACGTTCTCTGGAAGTATCCACGGCGGATGTCTCCCATACCCAATCTGCGTAGCCTTTTTTTACCTTATATAAAATACCCTTTACATCATAATTTTTTGCATATGTGTCAAACCAATTGTCAATTTGCAACATCGTTTTTTGATTGTCCTCTCCTTTGGCAATTGTGCAATATAGCAACCATTCTGGATTTGCTTTTTCCGTTTCTTGGATATATGTATCTGTCATCATTTGCGCGTAGGGTTGAATTTCGGTCAGAGGGAAAGCGTATAAAAAGCCCGATGCCCCTCTGCGTTGTGCATAAAACCACAATTGAGGGTCAGAACTATACAACCCAATACGTTCATTTTCGGGTAGTTTTTTATTCAAAAAACCACCAAAACGCTTGATGTCGTTGAAAAATTCGTGCGGATACATTTTTCTAACTATATGCTCTTTTTCGTATAAAAAGAAATAACAAGGTTGCGCTACTATTGTCGTAAAAAAGATAATAGCCAAAAGATGATAGCGTTGTAACGTATATTTTAATATGCGCCAATTGCCTTTTTGTAAAGAATGTGCCACCACCAAAGCCACCGCAGGAAACATCAATTGAAAATAATGGGGTCTATAATACCACCCTGCTGATACAGCTATAAACGACATTAACCACAATAATAAAAGTCCCCCCCCCTCAGTAAAAAATGATTTTTCCTTTGCAAAATCCTTAATAATTTTTGATAAACCCACAAAAAACAATATCCAAAGAATAGGGCTATCAATAAAAACATTAACAATATGGTATATTTCCTTAAACGTAGGTTGCAATATAGAAGCGTAGGCTGCCGCATATTCAATAGCATAAAAATAAAATTTATCGAAAATATTATGCTGCCATACGTAAGCGACTAAGGTGCAAAATGGAAGAATTATACCAAGGCAATAGAAAAATAATTGCTTGATTATCAATAACTTATTATCTGTATGATAGAATTCGTATAAGAGCGTCACGCCGCCAAATATACCAATACCGAAGCCCTGTTGCTTCATCATTACGCTCAAACCAATGGCTAACCCCGACAGGAAAAACTGCCTTTCCGTCAATAACCACAAACCCATCATACCAAAAAATACCACAAAATGCTCGCAATTAGAAATACACCCCTGCGCCCCAAAGCTAATACACAACAGCAAAAACAAACCCGCCGCAATCCATTTGGTGTCGTCATTCGGCATCGGGTGCTTATAAATCAAGCGGGTTTCAGCAATTTTATAGATAAAAAAAGCGGATAATAGGTTCATTATCAATACCCAAACGCGAATTGCGACCATCGAAAGACCCGCCACGCGAAATACCAGCGCGTACATATAATAGACCCCCGGGAATTTCATATTGTAAAAATCCGAATAGGGCAGTTTGCCTTCCAATATCTGCCATGCGGCGTAGGCATACTCACCCTCATCGCGTTCCATCGCAATATCTACAAGACGCAGACGCACAAAGACGATTAAAATACAGGTAAGCCAGAAGAAAATTTTTCCGTTGATGGGCATTTTGAGTATTGAGATTGGTAGCAATTTAAAAGTTTTGATATGTAATTGGTACGCAAAGGTAAATTTTTTAATAGAGAATACAGTTACATTCAAGGGATAACTTGTTTTTTTAAGAATACCATAGTTGTGTATTTCATTGTTTTTCATACATTTGTGCATTGTCAGGTATATTTACTGGGAATTTCTGTATATGGTACAAAGGATATTTGTTCATTAATTTTGACATCG
>JAYVKQ010000149.1:0-2334 GCA_043768285.1 Saprospiraceae bacterium
AACTATCCACTATCAACTATCCACTATCAACTATTAAGCACTTATAACAACAATATTTTCAGCTTCTTCGTGACGCAAGGCGAGGGTTTGATTGTCAAATTTGACATAAAGACCACCTGCAAATGGCAAACGCCGCACGAGCTTTAATGACCTACCTGGCAATATGCCCATACTTAACAATTTACTCGCTATTGCATCATTGGTATATTGATGGATAACGCCGCCTTGTCCATCGAGCAAACCCGCTAAAGTCATTTTTTTATTCGCCGCTTGTTGCATATCTATTTTTTATTTAGACTTAATATTAATAAGCAAAGGTAAAAGTATAAATGAAATCACACACGGTTTTGTTTAAAAAAAATCTAAAAAAATTAAGATGTCGCAGAGTTTAGACAGAGAAGACACAGCGTTTCACAGAGTTTTTAATTTTCTCTGTGAAACTCTGTGTCTTCTCTGTCTAAACTCTGTGACAGCTTCTTCCAATCTCCTACTCTTAAATCTCCCAATCTCTTATTTTACCTCAATTTTAAAATTCTCCCACCGCACCCGTTTATTCAACCCAAAATTTTCTAAACGGTTGTTGTAGTAAAAAAGCGTCGCAAAATCATCACTTTCAATATCGCCTTTCTTATTGAAAACCAATGGTTTACGCACATGGAATAAGCCCAGATTATTGATACCATCTTCCACCAATTCGCTTGGCGATAGGCGTATAGCGGCAGATAATTTCAGGCGGTCTTTTTCTTCTAATTCAAAAAGGGCGGTTTGAATTTCGCCAACGGCTTTTGTGAATGCTTCTATATTGTAGAAATAATCGTCGTGAGGTAAGCGCAAAAGAGCATATAAATCTAATTTTTCATAATTGGCTTTCAAGATATTAAAAGCTGTAAAAGCAACCACATGGCTACTCAACACAATATTTTCTCTATGAAATCTATCCACAATTTTATCGGCTAATAGCTTTGTATATTCGGCTTCGCGTTGAAGGTCTTCTTTGAGAGACCCCTCAGTATGAAAGTAGTCTTTGATGTCCAAAACGTTGCCGCGTGGGTCAACGCTCTGTCCTTGCTTGTCCACAAAATTGCCCATCACGTCCATTGGTTTGCCGAGAGAAAGGTATATATCTGATTTTTGAGAAAAGAATTGATAGATAAATCTAATCCACTCACGGATACTATTACCCGGTACTTTTCCCTTCAAATAGCGTTCTTTACCGACTATTTGTAGGTGTTGCTGTATCAAAAACGGGGCTTCGAGGGTAAAATGATAGCTCATGACCAAAGGCACAATGAACACTTTTTTAGGGCTTTCCTTTTGGCACATTGCGCGTTGTGCTTCAACAGCCGTACCCAACAAACCCATTTTCAACTTCGTTTCTACTTCGCCTGAGCGCGAGCGCGTACCACCGGGGAAAAACAAACTATTTGTCCCCCGTTGAATGGCGAGATTGGACATCGCTTTGAGGGTTTCGAGGTATATATCATTTTTTTTGCGTCTGTCCACGCGATATGCTCCTAAGCGGTTCATAAAAAAAGCGGGACCGCCCGAATTGTAGAGATTCAAACCTGCACCATAGGCAGAAGAAGGCAAACCCACAATTTGGTCCATCACATAACCCACCAATATCGAATCAATATTACTGAAATGCGTTGGCACTATCACCACCGTACCATAATCATAAAGGCTTCTAACAGTGTCTATTTCGCCAAACACCTTGAAACGTTCATGGACATGGTTGCGCGTACTGAACATCCGCCACCAACGCTCGACTGCCACATTTAAAAGGCGGTTGAAAAACATAGTTAAAAACCATTGCGCGAAACGGAAGGTCGGTATGCTGAATGTACCTACAATCTCTTGTGCATAACGATGTATTATTTTTTTTAATAATTCTTGATTGTTTATTTGGGCTTCTTGTTTAGTTTTGCCATCGGTATTGATTAAGCCCATGCGGATTTTATTCCAAAACGAAGCATCGTTAGGTGGGTCCACTTTCCACGGCATTTCTTTGATGCGGTTGCGCTCTTGATAAGCCGTTTGTGCCAGCAAATCGTATAGTTTGGGGTTCAATTTCTGTACCCGTTCAAGCGTGAAATCGTCTATTTCGGCAATAAACTGTTTGCGCTCTTGGCTCAGTTTATAGATAGGCCATTCATCCATCTTCTCTATGATAGGTGGATAAGGCTTTGCGTGTTTTTTGAGTATATTTTTGAATACTTTTTGCGCTACTGTCATATTTTAGAGAATAGAGATTGTGAGATTAGGGATTTGAGAGATTATGACATTTAGGAATTGTCATAAATTTCGTAATTAAACATTTTGGTGGCATCGGCA
>JAYVKQ010000150.1:0-3945 GCA_043768285.1 Saprospiraceae bacterium
TTTTTTTCTTGGAGTATTAGATATTATCACTTATTTTTGTAAAAAAATGATACGATGAAAGAGAAAGAACGGCTTCAATTGTTAGAACGCATCACTTTGAACCCCAATGTGATGACAGGAAAACCTACTATTAGAAATACACGGCTCACCGTAGAGCACCTACTCAAAGCCTCTGCCGCAGGTCTAACTTTCGAGGTACTAAAAGAGGATTACCCTTTCTTAGAATTTGCTGATATGCAAGCCTGTTTATTATATGCTGCCGAATTGGTAGAGATGGAGCGCGTGTTTCAAAAAGCTGCCTAATATATGCTGAAATTTGTCCTTGATGTCGGCGTTGGTAATAAGGTTTGGCACTATTTGACTGCTAATGGTTATGATGCAACGCTTATTACAGCCATAAATCCGAGTATGCCTGATTCGGAAATCCTTTTTATTGCCGAAAATGAAGAACGTATGGTCATTACTATGGATACTGACTTTGGTGAATTGGTTTATCGGTCAGGCAAAGCTCATTCTGGTGTTTTGTTACTACGTCTCGAAGATGCGAATGGTGATGAAAAAGCTGCCATTATTGCCTTCATTTTAGATAATTTTAAAAATCAAATCGCTGGTAAATTTTGTGTGTTTAAAAATGGTCGATTTAGAATTCGAGGGTAATGTACATTACCCCCTCAGTATTTTTCAATAAAAAAAGCCTTTCCGCTTGAAGGAAAGGCTTTTTTGTTAGAAAAATACTGAAAATTATCGATTTAAAATCAACGTTTTTAAAGTACGGAGAATGAAGACGATTTGCTTTAGCTGTGGTTTTTGAGTAGCTTCAAATTTCTTACTGACACAATAGTTTTTGTCTATTAAAGTTGAAAAATGCCAACTTGTGCCTATCATATAACCGCCATAAATAGGTTTTCCATCATTATTTTTTTCTTGAGCAATGAGCATAGCTGTTAGCATTTGCGCTTCGGGGTCTTTTTTTTCTCCTTTCGCTTTTTTAAATTCTTGAAGAAAAAAGTAAGGCGTTTGGGGGGAACTTTTGATGGGCGAAGCAACCATACAATCCGTTATAACTGCCAAGTCATGATTTTGAACAGTTGCTGAAATTGGGCGTTCATAGAATACCCGAATTTTATGCGGCACATCTATTTTTGCAGCATAAAATACCAAACCTACCATTCGCGCCTTCAATTCTTCTTCATTCATATATTCGCCACTGACTTCAATATCTGCAAATAAATCCTCTACCACTTGCTCTTCAAAAGTAGTCAATTCATAATTGATTGCTAACCAATCGTTTAAGTGGCTACACTCTTGTGTATCACTCAAATCAAAGGTGGTCATAATTTTTACTAAATCGAAACCAATACTATTTTTCATAGTTGTTAATTTTTAACTTTATGAATACAAATTGAAGGCAAAAATACGAAAAAAAAGGGACAATTGCTTTGAAATTTTAGTTTACTTTTCTAAAACAACTCTACATTTTCAAAAAGTAGTGGTACAAATTTTTGTACCTTTGCCCCATGAATAATGAACTCACGACAAAAATTCTCTCGAATTTAGATATTACTGCCTTAAACCCCATGCAAGAAGTTGCATATGGGGCTATTCAACAAGAACCCAATATCGTCCTGTTAGCACCTACAGGTACGGGCAAAACATTGGCTTTTTTGCTACCTATTTTGACCCAATTGAACGCTGAAAAAGCGGGTATTCAGTGCTTGATACTCACGCCTTCACGCGAGTTAGCCATTCAAATTGAAACTGTTTGGAAAAAAATGGCAACGGGTTTTAAAGTCAATGCGTGTTATGGCGGTCACTCGATGCAGACCGAAATACAAAGCCTTACAGAACCACCCGCTTTGCTCATCGGTACGCCAGGGCGCATATTTGACCACCTTACGCGCCGTTCTATTGACCTAAAATCCATTAAAATATTGGTTTTAGATGAGTTTGATAAATCCCTCACAATGGGCTTTCACGAGCCTATGTCTTTTATTATTGAACGCTTGAAACATCTTTCCAAACGGATATTGGTATCCGCTACGGCGAGTGTTGCTATCCCTGCGTTTACGGGTATTATTGACCCAAAAGTCTTGGATTTTACCGTTTCAAACGATGAAACCCGTGAGGCTTTGACGTTGAAAAGGGTTATATCGGAAACAAGAGACAAAATCGATCGGCTATTTGAATTGCTGTGCTATATCGGCTCAGAACAAACCTTGATTTTTTGTAACCAACGCGATACTGTAGAACGCACGGCAACTATTTTGAATGAACGCGGCATAGAAGCGGCGGCTTTTCACGGCGGTATGGAACAAGCTGACCGCGAAAAAATACTGTTGCAATTCAGAAATGGTAGCATTGTTTTTTTAGTGGCTTCCGATTTGGCGGCGCGTGGCTTGGATATTCCAGAAGTGAAACACGTTGTACACTATCAATTATCGAATAAAAAAGAGGATTTTACGCACCGCAACGGACGCACTGCCCGCATGAACGCCGACGGCAACGCTTACCTCATGCTGCAAGAAAGTGAACCTATACCGCACTATATCACCACCACGCCCGAAATATTAGACATTCCATTGAATAACCCCTTGCCATACCCGTCCGAATGGGTCACGATATACATCAGTGGCGGCAAAAAAGATAAAATCAGCAAAATGGATATTGCTGGTTTTTTTATGAAAAAAGGCGAACTCACGAAAGAAGATGTGGGATTAATCACTATTTTAGATTTTATGTCTTTTGTAGCGGTTAAAAAGAAGAAAGCCAAACGCTTGTTGGCACTTATTCAAAATGAGAAAATGAAGGGGGCGAAGTATAAGATTAGTTATGCGTGATACTCGTGACACCCCCTCAGTATTTAAGTACAAAAACGCCTTTCTACTAATTGGAAAGGCGTTTTTAAATATCAAACTGCTTGAATTTCAACCCGAAAAAGGATTTTAGCTTTAAGCGCATCAAAAATCTTTTTTATGGTTTGGATAGACACATTGCCCGCATTTTTTTCAAGCTTTGAAATTTGAGATTTTCCAACGCCTACGATGCGCCCTAACTCATCTTGGGTCAAGTTACGCTCTAATCGCGTTTGCCGAATGACGCTACCAATAATTTCTATTTGTAACTCATGCTCAAATTGGTCCCGTTTCACTGTTCCACGCTCGCCCAATACGTCTGTTACAACTTCATCAAGCGTATATATTTTAGTTTTGACATTTTCATATTAACGATGTTTTATGTCATCGGTGCATAAATTAAAGTTATACACGGTCTTTGAGAATAGATTTGTCCCGTTTATTGTGTAAAACGGCAGCAACGCGTATGAAAGCGTTGGCTTCGTCGTAGTTATAGTAAATCGTAAAAGGGAATTTTTTTAGTTGTACGCCACGAAAACGTTTGTCCAAAAAAGAGGTTGCTTCTGGATGAGACTGAATAAATTTTAATCGCTCCATTAAGACTTTATGGAAGCGTTGTTCAAGTCCAGCACTTTGCGATTCGTACCAATCGAGTGCATGTTGTATGTCGTCTAAAGCAGATTGTATGACGTGAAGTGTATTGCTCATAGTTTTAGGGGATTTAGTGCGTAAGTTTGTTTTTAAGCAATTTATCTACGTCTTCCAATGTATAAAAAGGGGCATCGGGTTTATTCATTTCGGCCCAACGCTCGTTCAAGATAGCCATATGTTCTTCGATATAATCGGCTTCTAAGTGTTCATTAGAGCCATTTTTTAAAACAGGCACGTTAAATCTTTTTAGGATTTCCAGAATAATAACCGCTTCCTTTCGGTCATTCGGTAATATGATAGTTGCAGTCATTTTTCAAGATTTATGAAGTAGAAACTATTATGAATTAGTAACGGAGAAGAATTAAGTTGGTCAAAATGTACCGTCGAATTTATTCGACGGAGGCGTTGATAATCAATGAATTACGCAGCCCGTCGAATGAAT
>JAYVKQ010000151.1:0-2801 GCA_043768285.1 Saprospiraceae bacterium
AAAATTGTAAACTGCAAGCGAAAATATTATTTTAAATATTTTATAATATAAAAATAATATTTCTTATTACCCTAAATATTTTGTCTATTCAGAATATTAGTTGGATTGAAATTATCACAATTTGTTATTTTGGACTTTTTCAGTGCCCTCCACATATTGGAAGGGCTTTTTTTATGCGGAAATACTGAGGGGTGATGTTTTCTCTTGTATATAGTAAATATTTAACACAGAATTATTTATAATAAAAAGTATAAAATTAGAAACAGAAAATGTACTTTTGCGTTTGTAATAAAAAATAGAAAATAGTTTTACGGGAGCGGCTTATTAGAAAAGGGTAAATTTTAAAAGTAAAATTTTCAACACAGCGTTTTTGATTAACCCGTACTCAAAAACAAGTTGAACATGACTTTCCCTAATCTGACCTCCAATTCCCCCTTTGGGTATGGATTGATTACAAAGTAGCAGATTTTAAAGATGCATTCTAAATAATGAATGATGAATAGTATATCCATCTCATATATTTAACGAGACATCTACTAACTAACTAAATCTCAGAGCGATACACCGACATTTGTTGTCGTTTATTGTTGTTTGCTACCTTTCTCTGGGCATATTTCCTTTGCCCAAACTCAATTATCCATGATGAAAACCAGAGGTACATGGTCTTTACTTTAAAATATTGATAGTCAATGTTTTAGATAGGTATCATATATCACCCACAATTCATCATTCTACTGAGGGGGTATTCATTTACACCATTATTCAAACTATTTTGGCATACACATTTTTTGATAAACTATTTTCGTGTAGATGCTGAAATAACAACGCTATTTGTTAAAAAGAATGGGAAAGCAAATTCCTACTACTACCTCCTTTAACTTGCCTGATGGTCGTGAGGTCACGATTGAAACGGGCAAATTAGCCTCTCTTGCAAACGGTTCGGTTGTTGTGAAATGCGGTAAAACAATGATATTCGCCGTTGTCACAGCCTCCGCAGAACCGCGCCCCGACTTAGATTTTTTCCCCCTTTCGGTGGATTATCAAGAAAAATTTGCGGCAGCAGGTCGCATACCCGGCAATTTCTTCCGCCGCGAATCACGCCTTTCTGATTATGAAGTCCTTATTTGCCGTTTGGTGGATAGAGCTTTGCGTCCGCTTTTCCCAAAAGGGTATCAGAATGATACGCAATTTATCATCAACCTTATTTCGGGCGATAAAGAAACTACGCCTGATGCGTTTGTGGCGTTGGCAGCTTCGGCAGCGTTGGCAGTGTCAGATGTGCCGTTTACACAATATATATCTGAGGTGCGTGTGGCACGTATTGATGGTGCTTTTGTCATCAATCCGCTTGCGTCTGACTTAGCGAGAGCAGATATAAACGTCATCGTAGGTGCTACGGCAACCGATGTGACGATGGTCGAAGGTGAAGCGAAAGAGTGTCAAGAACACGAACTCGTAGAAGCCATCAAAATCGGTCATGCCGCTATTAAAGAGCAAATCCAAGTAATTGAAAATTTAGCTGCTTTGGTTGGCAAGCCTAAAATGGTGGTGAAGGAATTACCTTCTAATGAAGGTTTGAAAAAGAAAATTGAAGTATTAATTGAAGATAAAGTAAGAGCGGTTGCCCTTGCTGCCAGCAGTAAACAAGACCGCAAAAAGTCATTTGACACCATTAAAGAAGAAGCGAAAGCCGCTATTCTTGAAGAAATGGGCGAAGAATATATGACTGAAAATGGCAAACTTTTCAAAGAATATTTCGATAAAGTTAAGAAAGAAACCATTCGTATGGCGGTTTTGACTGAGGGGGTTCGCCTTGATGGTCGTAAATCAACGGATATTCGTGATATTTGGAGTGAAGTTGATTATTTGCCTTCGGCACATGGTTCGGCACTCTTCACACGCGGTGAAACGCAAGCCTTAACTTCCTTAACGTTGGGTACTAAAATGGATGCCCAAATGATTGACAATGCTTTGCTTAATTATGATGAAAAATTCATTTTGCACTATAATTTCCCCGGCTTTTCGGTAGGGGAGGTGAAGCCGCAACGTGGTCCTGGTCGTCGTGAAGTGGGTCATGCGAATTTGGCGGCGCGTTCTTTGCGTCAAGTGTTACCCGACACACCTTATACTATCCGTATCGTTTCTGATATTTTGGAATCCAATGGTTCATCATCAATGGCTACCGTTTGTGCGGGGTCAATGGCTTTGATGGATGGCGGTATTCAAATCAAACACCCCGTGGCAGGTATTGCTATGGGTATGATTACTGAGGGAGGCAAAATGGGTGGTAAATTCGCTATCCTATCTGACATTCTCGGCGATGAAGATGCTTTAGGTGATATGGACTTTAAGGTAACGGGTACTGAAAACGGTATCTGCGGTTGCCAAATGGACATCAAAGTAGATGGTATGCCTTACGAAATGCTTGAAAAAGCGTTGTTGCAAGCGCGTGATGGTCGTTTACACATACTCGGCGAAATGAGCAAAGCAATTGCTCAACCTGCCGAAGACTTGAAACCGCATACGCCACGAATGATTGAAATCATTATTGATAAAGAATTTATTGGTGCAGTTATCGGACCAGGTGGTAAGATTATTCAAGAAATGCAACGCACGACGGCTACAACTATTACCATCGAAGAAAAAGAAGGTAAAGGGTATATCAGCATTTTCGCACCTGATAAAGATGCTATCGAAAAGGCAAGACAGATGGTTGCAGCTATCGTATATGAACCAAAAGTGGGTGAAGAACATTCTGGAACCGTAGCTACGGTAATGCCATATGGTGTTTTTGTGGACTT
>JAYVKQ010000152.1:0-21509 GCA_043768285.1 Saprospiraceae bacterium
CTTCCTTCCTATCTCACCCTATTCAACCCCATCGCCATCAACATCCACTTTGGTAAAGGTTTTTTAGGGTCACGGTTTTTTAAATTCAAATACCAGCCTATTGATTTTAGCACAGGTACTTTATGCGTTTCGACAAACTCAATCAATGTGCCGTCGGGATCTTCGATATAGGAAAAACGCCCTGCCGCCACACCCATATTGAACGAATCGGCAGAATCTACTGTGAAGGGATACCCCTCAGTATTCAAGCGATATTTGAGGCTTTCCATACCAACTATATCAAAACACAAGTGAATATAGCCCAATTCGCCCCAAAAGCGGTTTTTAAATATCTTATTGGGTGTGCGCTCAAAAGTCTGTATCAATTCAATATCCGTAGCACCTAATAAGCGGCTAAATGCACCCTTTCTTTTTTCAGAATGGCGCAACAACACGCGGTTAAAAGGGTTTTCACCGCCTGCTAAAGGTTTGAAATCATTGAAAATATTGGTTTCTTCATAGGCGATTTTATCATAACCCAATATTTCCTTGTAGAGTTTTTTCGCTTCATCCATATGCGTTGTACCGATGATAACGCCGCACACACCTCCTGTCAATTGCCCTCTATTTTGAAACCAATCCTTATATTCTACGAGTTGAAACACGTTTTTAAAAGGGTCTTCCAACCAAAAATGGGCTTCTCCAATGGGGTTGCGCTCAATGCCAGATAGGAGGTTGAAACCTTGTTTTTGATAATAATCAAACGTTTTTTGAATATTAAAACATTTGATTTTGATGGCGTATATGCCAGTGTCGCCTAACAGAATATCGAAAGCTGCGGGTTTAGGAATACGCTTGGTGTATTGCCAGATTTCAAAACCGCCACCACCTTGCATATTCATAGCTAATATGGCGTGACGAGATTGTGGTTGCCCACCTGTGTAAGGCAGCATCAAACCCGCCACCGCCGCCTCTTCAAAAACGGGAACGTCCACGCCAAAGGCTTTACGATACCATGCCCATGCCTCGTGTACATTTTTGACACCTACTCCAACTTGTTGTATGCCACATATATTGTAGTCCATAATTCATTTTTTTTTTCCTATTTCCCCCCTAACCCCCAAGGAGGAACAAATCCAATTGGTGTTTCAATTTTGACAAACTTCCCCAGTTGTTCCCCCTTGGGCAGGGTTGATTGTTTCTAAACCCGAAGGGTTTTAATCTGAATAACCCCGAATGAAATTCGGGGAAATGTCTGCGATGTGGTCAATAATCCTGAAAGGATTGAATAAACGTACCAATATTCAACCCCATTCGGGGTTATTCATATTAAAACCCTTCGGGTTTAGAACCAATCAACTCTGCCCCTTGGGGGTTAGGGGGGCGTTTTAATGAGCAATATTACATAAAACAAATAAGACTTTCCAAATCACAAAGTTTGGAAAATCTTATTTAGGTACTTAATGTATTGATAGTGAATGTTTTAGCTTTCAACCAATTCAGCTTCGGTAGCATATGCACCAGCTTTAAGCTTTTCGGCAACTGTGCCAAAAGCATCAAGGGTTTTATCAATATCGTCTTGCGTATGTACTGCTGTTGGGATAAGACGCAACAGCATCATACCACGCGGAATGACAGGATAGACTACAATGGAACAGAATATATCATAATTTTCACGCAAATCTGTAATCAATTGCAAAGCTTCTTCAACTTCACCTTTCATAAATACAGGCGTGACGCAGGTATTGGTTGCGCCCAAATTGAAGCCACGCGCTATCAAACCCTCTTGCAAAAGGCGCACGTTTTCCCATAATTTTTCGCGGAGTTGCGGTTCACGTTTCAACAATTCTAAGCGTTTTATTGCCCCAATAACAAGCGGTAAGGGCAATGATTTTGCAAAAATTTGTGAACGCAAATTGTATTTCAAAAATTGGATAATATCCTTATTTCCTGCGATAAATGCACCAATACTCGCCATTGATTTGGCAAAAGTGCTGAAATAGAGGTCAATTTTATCTTGTATGCCTTGTTCTTCACCTGCACCTGCACCCGTTGCACCCAAAGTGCCGAAGCCGTGGGCATCGTCCACCAAAAGGCGGAAGTTGTAGGTATCTTTCAAAGCGCATATTTCTTTCAAACAGCCTTGCTCGCCGCGCATACCGAACACCCCCTCAGTAATGACGAGGATACCACCGCCTGTTTTTTCAGCCGAGCGTTCCGCTTTTTGGATTTGGCTTTCAAAGCTTTTGACATCATTGTGCTCAAAGGCAAAACGGTCTCCTAAGTGCATACGAATACCGTCCATGATACACGCATGGCAATCTTTATCATACACAATCACGTCGCGTCTATCTACCATTGCATCAACAACGGATAGGATACCTTGATAGCCGAAATTGAGCAAATAAGCGGCTTCCTTTTGTACGTGGGCTGCCAATTCGCGCTCCAACTGGTTGTGATAATCGGTTTCGCCCGACATCATACGTGCGCCCATTGGGTAGCCTAAACCCCATTCAGCAGCCGCATCAGCGTCCGCTTTGCGCACTTCTGGATGGTTGGCAAGACCCAAATAATTATTCAAACTCCAAACGATTTTCTCTTTGCCCTTGAAAATCATGCGATTGCCTAATGCTCCTTCCAATTTAGGAAACATAAAATAGCCTTCCGCCATATCCGCGTATTTTCCCAACGGACCAGGGACGGATAATCTTCTTTCAAATAAATCCATTTTCTTATGATTGATTTTAAAATTATTGTTCGTAACGCTTGTCGTGTCTTTCAAATACTGAGGGGGTGCTACATTGAATGTTGTTTTTTGATATATTGCTACCGTTTCTTCATGAGCATTAATGATGGCTTTTTCGATTTTATCTTCATCCGTTTCACCTGTCAAGAAACCTTTTTCGCGCATCCAATCATCATTGTATATTTTGCCAATGTAGCGGCTACCGTGGTCGTGGCACAAAACAACAACTACGTCAGTCGGTTTGAACCCATCTTTAATTTGCAAAATACCATGAACGGCTGCACCTGACGAATGACCCAACCAAAGTCCTTCCTCTTGAACCAAGCGCCTACCCATCAAGGCGGCATCTTTATCAGTTACTTTTTCAAAATGGTCAATGACAGAAAAATCCATATTGCCAGGAATAAACTCGCGCCCTACGCCTTCCATCGAGTATTCATAAATTTCTTCTTCGTCAAATACGCCCGTCTCGTGATATTTTTTAAGCATCGAACCATAGGCATCTATGCCGATTATCTTAATATTTGGATTTTTTTCTTTTAAAAAACGCGCTGTACCGCACAAGCTACCACCTGTACCCGCCGAAGCAATGAAGTGGGTTATTCTGCCTTCGGTTTGCGCCCAAATTTCGGGACCTGTCGTGTTGTAATGGCTATTCGGGTTATCAGGATTGTCATATTGATTGACCCAATAGGAGTTGGGTATATCCTGGCTTAAACGCTTGGCGACCGAATAATAGGAACGTGCATCTTCAGGCTTCACTTTGGCAGGGCAGATTATGACCTCCGCACCCCATGACCGCAACATTTGTATCTTTTCTTTTGATTGCTTGTCGCTCACTGTGCAAATACATTTGTATCCTTTCACGGCAGCAACCATTGCCAAGCCGATACCTGTATTGCCAGATGTACATTCTATGATAGTTCCCCCAGCTTTGAGAAGACCTGCTTTTTCAGCACTTTCTACTACGCGCTGCGCAATACGGTCTTTGATACTCAAACCAGGATTGAATGTTTCGACTTTTGCCAATACCAGAGCTGGTACATCTGCGATGACACGGTTGAGTTTAATCAAGGGCGTGTCACCTATGGTTTCTAAAACATTGTTTAAATATTTCACACTAATTATAGTTCTAGTTTTTATTAGATTTTGTTTCCTTTCCGAATAGGGCAAGATAGTTCATTCGTTTGAAAATCCCTACTTCAAATAAGGTATGAGACCAAAAGAGTTTGTCAAATGTTGGTTTGAGCTTGTGTAATAATTATAAGTGTAGAAAAAAACGTGAAATGAATAATGAGTTAGGAAAGGAATAAGGCTGATTTAATATATTAAAATAAGGTTCAATGCGTATATGGTGTACCTTAAAGAAAAATTAAATTGTGTAAAAAAAAGGGTTGGGAAAATCCCATTTGGCATGAAATATGAAAATGTTGTTAGACATTACATAGTATTCAAAAAAGAAAATTTAAAGAATTTGTAATTTTTTTCCAAAAAAGTTATTTAATTAGTGAAAAATATGTGACCTTTGCATAAAGGACAGTCATTTGAAACTTGTTTTACGCTATTTAACTATTCGAAACGCATACAATATTTAAAAATCTCTCCCTGAACACGACATATCCCATTACCGTATAAGCAAATTTTTTATCGCCTTTTTATTTTTTTGCAGAATTTTATTCTAAAAATATAAATGGCATTCATCGAACTTGACAAAAAGAGTTTAGCCTCCTGTGTTGTTCGATAGAAAAGCATTGAAAAATATTACTCATTGGTCACATTAGGGACACTTAAAAAAAAATCGTCAATGAAAACAGCGTTAATTTCTACTATTCTATTTTTACTCAGCTTTGTTGCAACTGCTCAAATGGCTGAACCCGTTAAATGGTCGTTCAAGGCTGAAAAAATAAGCAACAATGATTATAAGGTAACACTTACGGCATCTATCGAAGAAGGTTGGTATGTGTATTCACAAGACCTTCCAAACAAAGGACCTATTCCAACTCAAATTAAGTTTGATAAAAACCCGCAAATTATTTTAGATGGTAAGACGGTTGAAATGGGGACTAAAAAAGAAGACTTCGACCAAAACTTTAATATGACGGTAACAAAATTGGTGGGTCAAACAAATTATTTTCAGAAAGTAGTACGCGTAGGTGATGCAAAGGAAGTAAAAGGCTCTTTATTTTTTATGACTTGCAATGGTCAAGTATGTATGCCACCTAAAAAAGTAGATTTTAATATCAGTTTGAATTAAGATATACAACATTAAAGGTTTTTTTTACGTTAAAAAAGCAATATATCGTACATCGGTATATTGCTTTTTTCGTTGCCCCAAAAGCAACTGCCTTATATGGTATGAGCGTTATAAATTTGTAATAAACTATATTAATTTGCACGTCTATTGCTGCTTTACTCAATTTAACTCAAAATCAGAGACATATAAATAGTGAACATATGAAAAAATTGATTTTTACACTGTCTTGTATTTACTTCGTTCTTAATACCAATATTGCGCAAATCGTAAGACCTGTCAAGTGGGCATTTGAAGCCAAGAAAGTAAATGATACTGAATTTGATTTGGTGGCTACTGCCAAACTCGATAAAGGTTGGTATATCTACACTCAAGATATTAAAGGCGATGATGGTCCTATCCCTACTAAATTCACGTTCAACGCGACCTCTCAGTATCAACTCGTTGGTGGAAGACCGAATGAAGTCAGCGACCATAAAAAAGCGGGCTTTGATAAGGTTTTTGAAATGAACGTTACTAAGTATAGCACAATGGTGCAATTCGTGCAGCGTATAAAAGTCAATGCAAATTCGGCTAATATTACAGGTACAATAGAGTACGGTACTTGTGATGATGAAAAATGTCTGCCCCCGCAAGATGAAAATTTTTCATATACTATAAATGTAAATAATGGTGCTGCAAAATCCCAACCGCCAACGCAAGCAACACAACAAACTGCTCCAAAACAAGCACCTACGCCTCAAAACACACCTCAACAAGTACCCCCTCAGTATCCGAAGGCAAATCCTCAACCTGCAACACCAGCCAAATCTGACGTTAAAAACAATGGCAAAAGTGCGGGACAACTCTTTGAGGTTCAACCCATTACGCCAAAACCTACAGAAACGAATAAGCTCTCCAATCACGTAGCGTGGACTTTTGAAGCCGCCAAAGTGACGGATACTGAATATGATATTATTGCTAAAGCCACGCTTGATAAAGGTTGGCATATATACTCGCAATTTTTGAAAGGCGATGGACCTATTCCAACTACATTTACTTTTAATGATGTTGAAAAAATAGGTACTTCAAACGAAGCCAGTCCACAGAGAAGGGAGCGAAAAGACCCTCTTTTCGACAATATGACTGTCATTGATTACGGTGAAACGGCAACATTTATGCAAAGAGTAAAAATTAAAGATGCTGCTCAACATGTAACTGGAAAAGTGGAATGGATTGCGTGTAATGAAAGTAGTTGTACGCCGCCACAAGAAGAAACGTTTTCTGTCAGCCTCACTGGTGGTCAAAGTGGTATGACAGTAACGCAAATAGATACTACTCAAAATAAGAGTGTTGCAGAAAATGGACGCTACACCCAACCCAGCCAATTCAATTTCGATAAAGCCGATATTAATAATACATGTACGACAGTAGCGACAGTAACAGAAGATTATTCAAACCTCTGGTGGGTATTCATTCAAGGTCTTTTGGGTGGCTTCCTTGCTATATTGATGCCCTGCATTTTTCCTTTGATACCTATGACGGTAGCTTTTTTTACAAAAGGCTCGCAAGATAGAGCTACGGGTATTCGCAATGCTATTATATATGGTTTATCCATCGTTGTAATATATGTGGTATTAGGCACTTTGGTCAGCACCATTTTTGGCTCTGATGCTTTAAATCGCTTCGCGTCAAATGCTTGGGTTAATATTGCTTTTGGCGTGCTTTTCTTAGCCTTTGCCTTTTCTTTTTTCGGATATTATGAATTGACTTTGCCGAATAGCTGGACAAATAAAGCCGATGCTGCGTCGCATAAAGGCGGGTTAGTAGGCGTTTTTTTCATGGCATTTACCTTGGTATTGGTTTCATTTTCTTGTACGGGACCCATTATCGGCAACTTATTGGTACAGTCGGCAGGTGGTAGTTCTCTTGCGCCCATTGTAGGTATGTTAGGTTTCGGCACAGCATTAGGTATGCCTTTCGCTTTGTTTGCAGCATTTCCAACCTGGCTAAAATCGCTACCCAAATCAGGCGGCTGGATGGATGATTTGAAAGTGACATTGGGTTTTGTAGAAATTGCTTTGGCTTTTAAATTTTTCTCGAATGCGGACTTGGCTAAAAATTGGAAATTTCTACCCTACGAAGGTTTTTTAGCCATTTGGATATTGTGCGCTTTGGGTTTAGGTTTGTACTATATAAAGGTGTATAAAGTGCATGGGCATTTGTGCGCCATAAAAAGCGCGGTTACGAGAGGCGGCTTGGTCGCGGTTTGCTTGGTGATAATCGCCTATTGCGCTTCTGGTTTAAAGTTTAACGAAGTGACACATACATTTAAAACGCCTAATTTATTGAGTGGTTTGACACCACCCGCTGGATATAGTTATATCTATCCTTCGCAATGTCCATTGAATATCAATTGCTTTCACGACTTAAACGAAGGGTTAGCCGAGGCAAAACGCCAAAATAAACCCATACTTTTAGATTTTACGGGTTATAGCTGCGCCAATTGCCGAAAAATGGAAAACTACGTATGGCCCGAGCAAGGGGTACGTGAGTTGATTGAAAGAAAATATATCTTAGTGTCACTCTACGTTGATGACCCAAAAGAGCTTAAAGCACCATATGCACCCTATACTTCAATTTTTGATAATCGCTTGAAAAAAGACTATGGCGATATGTGGGCAGATTGGCAAGCACAGCATTTTAATCAAAATACGCAGCCTTATTATGTGCTATTGTCGCCTAACGGAAAAATTTTGAACAACCCAAAAGGCACTACTTTGGAAGTCAAAGAATATCAAGATTTTTTAGAATGTGGTATAAGTCAATTTGATAAAGTGAAATCAGCATCGAATGAGCAGCCTGTAATTTTAAGCTCGAAAGAATAAGTTTGAAACATTAATGTATAAACGCTTTACGAAAAACTGAAAAATACTGAGGGGGTGTCGCTTTTTTCAAAAATAGACGAATAACCTTGTATATTTTAGCACATTCGGCACGTATTTTCGTTCTTAATAGATAGATAAAAAAATTATATAAGGGAGTATCTAAAATTCATGAACAATGAAACGCATAAAAAATATAAAATGGCTCGTGCTGGCAATGGTTGGTATCGTACTGATAGCTGCCAATGAACGCAATGAACACGGCAAATTCTTTGAAATATCGAAGAATATCGAGATTTTTACCACATTATATAGAGAACTCAACACCTATTATGTTGATGATGTGGATCCTTCAAAATTGATGCGCACAGGCGTAGATGCTATGCTCAATTCGCTTGACCCATACACCAATTATATTTCCGAAAGTGATATTGAAGGCTATCGCTATATGACCGAAGGTCGGTACAACGGTGTGGGCGCAGGTTTTGTGAAAACGGGTGAATTTATCATGGTGCATGATATTTTTGAAGGCTCCCCTGCACAAAAAGCGGGTTTGAAAGCGGGTGATAAAGTGCTTGCTGTGGACGGTAAATCAGCCTTGAACCGTTCAATGGAGGAAATTGACGATGTGCTAAAAGGCGCGGCAGGTACTGACGTTGAATTAACCATTTCTCGCCCACAGTTGAGTGGCGAAAAAGGTATGAAAATCAAAGTTATGCGCGATGAAGTGAGCGAGCAAAATGTGCCTTACTTTGGTATGTTGAATGATAAAGTCGGTTATGCCGTTTTGACAACTTTCACACGAGACGCGGGTGAAAATGTTGCTAAGGCATTCAAAGAATTGAAAACTAAAAACCCGAATATGAAGGGTTTTATCTTCGATTTGCGTGATAATGGCGGTGGTTTGTTGAACGAAGCCGTTAATATTTGCAATATTTGGATACCCAAAGGCGAAATGGTGGTGACAACCAAAGGGAAAGTGGTGGATTGGGATAGGAGTTTTAAAACACTAAATCCTTCCGTTGACGAGCAAATGCCTATCGTGGTTTTGGTTGATAAAGGCACCGCTTCGGCTTCCGAAATTGTGAGTGGTACGTTGCAAGATTATGACCGCGCCGTGGTGATGGGTCAACGCAGCTATGGCAAAGGCTTGGTGCAAAATATGCGCGATATTGGCTATAATTCTAAGTTAAAATTGACAACAGCTAAATACTATGTGCCAAGTGGTCGTTGTATTCAAGCAGTAAGCTACGACAAAGGGCAACCTGTTGAAATTTCCGACTCTTTGCGTGCCACCTTTAAAACAAGAGCAGGTCGCACCGTGTTAGACGGGGGAGGTATCAAGCCCGATGTTATGATACCGAAATCTGGTGATTTTGGTTTGATGAAAACATTGAAAGAAAAATTCCTGATATTCGATTACGTGACACAGTTTTGTTTGAAAAATGAAAAAATAGACGAACCCGAAAAATTCAGATTTACGCAATTCGATGATTTTGTAGATTTTTTGACTAAAAAGAATTTTTCATACGATTCTGAAAGTGAAAAACTCTTGAAAAAACTCAAAGAAGAAGCCAGTAAAGAAAAATATGCAGGCACGATTGATGCCGAACTTAAAGCCATCGAAGGCAAAATAAAATCAGACAAAAAGAATGATTTATTGAAGCATAGAGATGAAATAGTGAGTGAAATAGAGAGACAAATCGTAGCACGCTATTATTTTGAAAAAGGGCAAATCAAAATCGGCTTACGCAATGATAGCGAAATTCAAGAAGCGATTAAACTTTTAGATGATAGTGGGCGGTATAAATCAATATTGAAAAAATAAAAGTGCGTAAAACATATATAAAAAGCGGTTCAAGTGTAACTTTGAGCCGCTTTTTATATTTAAAATGAAGAAAATACTGATGGTACATCCCGAGGTAATCGGGCTGAGGTACTAATCTCTATTCGGCGACAAACACATATGGCAAACATTCTACACATCGAAAGCGCAATCAATATATGTTCTATTGCTATCAGCAAAGACGCAGAAATGATTGCTTTCCAAGAAATACAAGAAGCCAACCACGCGGCTCAAATCACACTATTGATTGATACTTGCTTAAAACAAGCTGGCTTGACCATAAAAGACCTTGATGCGGTTGCTTTAAGTAATGGACCTGGGTCTTATACATCGTTGCGCATAGGCGCTTCTACGGCGAAAGGAATTTGCTATGCGCTCTCCATTCCATTAATTGCAGTAGATACCTTAGAAGCGTTGGCTTTAGCGGCTTATAAGGCGATTGGAGACGAAAATGCCCTATATTGCCCAATGATTGACGCGCGGCGTATGGAAGTTTATATGGCTTTATATCGCCCAAATAGGGAGGAGGTAGCCTTAGAACTACCTATGTCACCTAAGATATTAGATGAACATTCTTTTAGTGATTATTTTGAAAAAAATCAGCGTATCGTCTTTTGTGGGAATGGTGCTGATAAGTTTAAAAACGTTTGTTTATCTGCCCATGCAACATTTATGGGTGTCACAAATTCAGCACAACACATTGTACCCATTGGGATTAAATATTATGAAAAGACACAATTTGTTGATACTGCATACCACACACCCGAGTATTTGAAATTGCCCAATATCATATTATCGGATAAACGACTATGAGGAGATTATAAATACATTAGGGAAAAAAATACTATCATACGAAAGATAAATATGAAAAACGGACGTATTTTGAATAAATTACATTCAATTTTTAATTTATTAGTTTTTAAAAAATGTTTAAAGAAATAATATTTTTTTTTGGATATTAAAAAAATGGATTAATTTTACCTTGTGCTTCAAGGAGTTACACCTTATGAATAGCATCCATTTTAAAACGGCATTAACAATTGGCATAATATTTATATTGTAATATCAACAATTATTATTAAAAAAACGCGTATGTTTTATTTAATAATTGTTTATTTTTTAATAATCTACACACATTTATTTTTTAACTCATCGTTTAAAAAAAAGCATAGATATGAGAAAGCAAAAGAACGAAACAGTTGTCCTTAAAAAAGGCAAAAAGGACATTGAATTGGACTACGCTGAACTACGCAAAGCCGTATTAGTTCTTCGCGCTGTGAACCACAAACTCCGTCAGCAAATTATAGATTTGTTGGAGGAAAACGAAAAAATGACTGTTACTGATTTGTATATCAAATTGCGTTTGGAGCAATCAGTCGCATCACAACATTTAGCTATCCTTCGTCGTGCAGGCGTTGTTGCTACGGAACGTAGTGGTAAATTTATTTACTACCGTGTTGATAAGGAGCGTATCAACCACATCAGCCGCCTTGTAGAAGAGTTGACAGAACACGCTGGAAATTAAAATTTAGTGCATTATGCTTTGTCAAGCAAAAAAGCTGCAACCCTCGAGTTTGCAGCTTTTTTTGTTTTTATCCCTTGCAAAACCTACCAAAATTAAGGTATTTTAATATTATATATTTGGAATTTCTAAATATAATTCTCATATTTGCTTTTGTTAATGAAAATCTAATTAATCAACCTACCGCAAAGACAAATCTCTATGAGAAAAGCAAAAATGCAGTTCAATCATGACAAATTGCAGATTTCGTCTGATATCCTGCGCGCTATGGCGCACCCCCTGCGGATGAAAATTCTTGAGTTTATAGACAAGAATAAGACGATAAATGTGAATAAAATCTACAACACGTTGAAATTAGAGCAGTCTATTACAAGTCAGCATCTAAAAATTTTGCGTTCATCGGGTTTGGTTCATACTTATCGGGAGGGGAAATTCATCCATTATACGATTGACTATCCAAAATTAGCAAATGCCATGAGAGCAGTCGATGGCTTTTTAATTGGTGGTCAGTCTGAGCAATAAATTATATACCCAACACAATTTTTTAATGAACATATAAAAAGCTAAGTAGGTAACTACTTAGCTTTTTTGGTTTTTGCCACCTGTTTTAATAGAAATACTGAGGGGGTAATCTGATATTCTTATTTTTTAACTTTTGTTGATGATAATATATCAGCGTAGCCCATACCATTTTTTCAAAACCTTTTCACTCTTTTTCCCTTGCGGTGTATAGTCTTTGGCGAAATAGCCCTCATGCCCCATACCTTCTGGAAACCATTTCCACAAAAAACCACCACCCCACCACTCTTCTTTCCAAAACGTAGCGAATAATCCATCAAAGGCATTGGCTTGCGCTTGTTCATTGATGTTTGTTTCGTGTATCCGCTTTTCTACCTCCCACGAATTATAGGCACACCCATCGGCACTTAAATAGCCAAACTCAGTAAATAGTATTGGTTTTTTTATTTTTTTATAAAAATTAGTAATGGCTTCGTGGTGCGGTTTCCACGCTTCTAATAGCTCAGATACTGAGGGGGTCGTCTTTTGCACCAACGGGAAATAGGCATTGATACCCGCATAGTCCAACGCGTCCCAAAAAGGAATTTGTGCATATTCGTCCCAATTGGCAGCGTAGGTGAGCTTACCTTTATATATTGCTCGTACTTTGGCAATCAAACTGCGCCAAAATTTTTCGCGCTTTACAGCCCCAATTTTAAACTCAGTCCCCACACAGACCATTGCTACGTTTTTTTCGGCTGCCATATGGACAAACGGCATCAAATATTTTTCATAATCACTTTCCCATCTTTCCCAATCGGCATCTGTAGTATAGTCAAGGCTGCCTGTCCAACCATTTGGCACATATACTTGGGGCTTCAGCATGACATTCAGCCCTGCCTGGTGCGCCGAATCAATGGTTATATTTACACCCGTATTTGTTTCTCCCCACCATTGCCCATCCGTAGAACTATAATGCACACGCGGTTCGCCGATTTTTGTATAGCCATAGGGAATGACGGCAATCCAAGTTGCCTTTACAGCTTTAACATCCATCATAGGCATTTTTGAAAAAGGGCGAGGCGGTGCTACGAAACTTAAACCCTTGAATTTCAAAGCATTATCCTGAGATATGGGTAGCTCGATATGGGTAATATCGCCTTTTTCTGCAACAGTATTTGTAGCAATAGTCGGTTCATTTTGGCAATTAAAACCCAAAATTATGGCAAGTAAGCTAACGAATATGTATAAAGTAATTTTATTTTTCATCATATAAATTTAAAAACTTGGTCAAAATAAAGCCTATTTGTTTAAAACTCTATATTTGTGCTTTAAATTAATTTTGAATATTACGACTATGGCTTCACCTATTAAAAAAGAAGATATAAAAAAAATGTCTATCAAGTCGTATGCGGACATACGGGATAGCCTCAAAACTGGCGATATTTTTTTTAGTTCGGGCAGTTATGTCTTTTCAGGCATTATCCGCTCATTGACCAAAAGCTCTTGGAGCCACGTAGCGGTGATATATAAAGATGAAGAATTGAAAAGGGTTTTGGTATTGGAAGCTGAACCGTATGTGGGTATTCGATTGATACCATTGTCTAAATATCTGAATGATTATAAAGGTAAGCGCAAACCTTACAAAGGGCAAATCGTATTGGCAAGGTTGAATGTAGATATACCTAAAGAAGACCTTAACAAAGGCATTAGCTTTGGTTTAGATGAACTCACCCGCCCTTATGACAACTACGAAATCATAAGGATTATGATACGCATTTTGCTCAAAGTGACCAAACGCGAGACAAATCGGGATTATATATGCAGCGAACTGGTGCGCGATATGTTCGCCGAAGCCAATGTAGAAATGCCTTATTTTGATACCTATATTAGCCCTGACAATATATGGCAAGATAAGCGAGTGGAAATGATGTATAGAATACTTTAAAGCGGAGTAAATTTTTAATTTTTTCTGTGCATTTTTTTTGAAAATTTGTAAAAATACTGAGGGGTATGCGTTTAATGCTAAACACCTTTATTTCAGATCAATGAAAAGGAGTTTTTGATGTCTTTAAAAGCATCGTTCATAAAACGCAAATTATTTCACCACCTATCATTTATGGAAACACCACAAAGTTCAACGTCAATATCTTCTATCATTATCGCTATAAAGCAATCGTTAAATGGAGAAGAGCAAGATTATACGCAAGGAAGTATCAGAAAAGCGGTCTTTTTATTGGCAATTCCGATGATATTGGAGTTGAGTTTAGAGAGTGTATTTGCCGTTGTAGATATATTTTTTGTCAGTAAATTAGGCGAAAATGCGATTGCTACTGTTGGTTTAACTGAAGCGGTTATCACCCTCGTTTACTCTATTGCTATTGGTGTGAGTACGGCAGCAACGGCAATTGTGGCAAGGCGTATAGGGGAGAAGAAACCCGAAGAAGCTGCTCACGCTGGCGCACAATCTATTTTGATTGCTGCTATTTGTAGCATATTTATTAGTATTGTCGGTATTATTTGGGGCGGCGAGGTTTTGGGATTGATGGGCGCGAGCGAGGCAGTTGTCAAAGAAGGGTCAATGTTTACGCGCATTATGTTGGGAAGCAATGCGGCTATCATGTTTTTATTTTTGATAAATGGCATATTCAGGGGGGCGGGTGATGCTGCTATGGCAATGCGTAGCCTATGGATAGCAAGCATTATCAATATCATTTTATGCCCTATTTTTATCCATATATTTGGTTTAACTGGTGCCGCTATAGCAACCGTAATAGGTAGAAGTACGGGCGTTTTGTACCAATGTTATTACTTATTTAAAGGCAGTGGTATTTTAAAATTGCAAAGAAAACACTTCGATTGGGATAAAAGTATCATAAAAACTATTGTAGATATAGCTTGGCCCGCTACTTCGCAGTTCATCATTGCGAGTGGAAGTTGGTTGCTGATGGCGCGGTTAGTAGCTGAAACGGGTGGCACTACGGCATCGGCAGGGTATCAAATTGCTATTCGGAATGTCGTATTTTTCATACTTCCTGCTTGGGGTTTAAGCAATGCCGCAGCTACGTTGGTGGGTCAAAATTTGGGGGCAAAGCAAATAGATAGGGCAGAACAAAGTGTTTTATTGACCACAAAATACAATGTGATATTCATGTTTTTTGTGATGCTGATATTTCTGTTTTTCGCCAATCCTATTATGCACATATTCACACAAGACGAAGCCATTATAGGATATGGAGCAAAAGCGTTGAAAATCATTGGTATGGGCTATATGTTTTATGGCATCGGTATGGTGATGACCCAAGCCTTGAATGGGGCGGGTGATACGCGCACGCCTACCATCATCAACCTCATTTGCTTTTGGGCTTTTCAAGTGCCTTTAGCCTATTTCCTTGCCAAAGGTTTGGATATGAAAGAAACGGGAGCGTTTATTGCTATCCCGGTAGCCGAAACGCTTTTGGCTATATTGGCGTGGTACTATTTTAAAAAGGGAAATTGGAAAAAAAATGAAGTATAGTTACGATATAATGAGACTGTCTCAAAAGGTGGCGACAAATTTTTTAGTCAAAATTAAATTTCACTTTTCGAGCAATAACTTTCAAAAAGTTTCAAACTTTTGGAAAGTTGTGTCCCAAACGAACTATAATTTGGCTTAAAAATTTTATCAGTATCTTTTGAGACAATCTCATATGTACCCCCTCAGTATTTACAAGCCCAAATCCTTCCGCAAAGGGTCAGATTTAATATCATGTTGCTCCCAATAAGGGCTAAGTACAGATTTTTTCAAAATAGCTTTACTCATTTTTTTATCGCCATCATATTCTGTAAAAGCTAAGATTTTGTACGGAAAAGCGGCTTCAAACTGAATATCTAAGCGGCGTTTAATGTCTGCATATTGCACCACGCAATTTTTTGAACCATTTTGTCCCTCCTTTATCTCAATAGTTGCATTTTGAGCCGCAATGGGTTTATGGCGCAAGCGCGTATAGGTCAAATTAGGAATAAGGCGTGTTTTGCCTTTGGGCAAACTTTCTGGATTGAGACGCAAGCGCGTAAAAATTTCATCTTCCAAAAGCACCCCCTCAGTATCTGACTGTTTATCTCCTTCTTGCTCGAAGTAGGAATATTGCGCTACTTGGTATTTATTGTTTTTGAAATTCATCTGGGTAAAAACGTGCCCACACCAATCTTGTACAGTCGTAGTGAGTTTTAGAGAGTGCGGATAATTCTGCATATCTACGGGCGTAAATAAGCTACTCATCATCGAATAATCGTAGATGCCAGTTTGAAAACGTTGCAGGGCATTGAGTTTCAATACAGGTACGCGGTCTTTACCCGCCGCCGCAGGGTCATCTAATTTGACTTGCTTTGCGTTTGATAAATCTTCGGTAACGAAAATAAAGACGGCATAGCCTTTTCTGTTTTCGTCATAACGGTTAATGGTATAGTCGTAGCTCGATATTTCAGCTTTTCCTGCATACCAATAGTCGTTAAATTTACTATCGGGCAGTGAGGTAAATACCGCTTTGGGCGTATCCATAGCAGCAGTTGCAGTTTGCACAGAGTTAGACGGTTGATTACAACCGAAAAAGGCTACCGAAAAAATGGTAATTATGGGTAAAATTAGCTTTTTCATATATTTTTAAAATTTTAATTTAATGATGTATGATTTTTTTTAATCAATAATAACTACGTATAAATATAGCGTTTAAATGTTCACAAAATCGTCATATTTGCTTTTTTAACCTAAAATAGTTAGAGCAACATTAAGTATCTACCCTAATTAGGTAGTGGCGTGACGTGAAAAAGCACCCTATATTTGTATCATAAATACGAAATAATACAACCGTTTAAACGCAATATTTAATAACTCAAAACCTTCAACTGGTTTAAAACACGTGAGCAAACAACCACTACTTTTGAAGGCTACTCTATTTGTCACAGCACAATTATCACTTTTTTATCCCCCGTATCTGCGCTATGTGATGGCGTGATTTACAATATCTTGAACTGTTTTTAACAGCGTTTTGAAGGGTCGTAACCCCTTGAAACACAGTGATTTGCATATAATTCTTAAACGATAACGATAATTTTTATTTTTTATATAGTGAATATTGAACGTGGAGATAATTCCATAAACAATGTGCGCTACAATGGTTTTTCATGCTGAATTGAAATAATTCAAAACAGCATAACACTTTCAACAAATACCGATTTAAAACTGAATGACGCTCAAAACTCAATTTTTCACACGCTTTGTGTTGAAGGCAATTGTGTCTTTAACTATACTGGGGACGACCCCTCAGTATTTGGCAGCGCAAAATGCGTGTGTGGGCATCATCAGTTTCTTAGGTATTAATAGTATAAATATTAAAACGTTGTGCAAAGTTGCAACGAGAGATACAATTTCTTTTATAGTCCCGTCAACTCAGAACGGTGACCAAACAAACAAACAAATGGTTGCCGTTCCTTTTTTTAAGAAAAATGGGACATTCAGTTCATTGAATACGAGTAATTTATCTCAAGCCTTGATGCCAAATCCTACTATTTCGGGAAAAGCGTTGGTTTGCCCTAACGAGGAGGTCACATATTCGACACCTTTAGTAGGCAACGGTACGACTTGGCAATGGGCTATACAATCTGGTGGTGTCATAACCCAAACAAATAACAATACAGTAAAAATTCGGTGGAACAATCTGCAAGGTACGACAAGTCATAAAATTACGGTGATAGAAAAAGACAATCTTGGCAATTCAACAACAGCCGACTTCTTAGTCTCTATCCGAACTGTGACGCTGCGCTGCGCGGGGAGTTTTACCACTTCGCTTGATAATACGTGTAAAACTAATTTGACAACCGATATGGTGTTGATTGGCGCACACGTAGGAGCGAGCGAGATGAAAATGCAATTGCTTTCGGGTACTACGGTCTTGGAGGAAGGCATAGGCTCGATAGATATTGATGGTATCAGTAAAAACGGAACGCCTTATGAGCTTATCAGTAAAACCTACGCCTACAAAATCATCGAACCTTGCACCAACAACAGCTGCGGCGCAAATATCACATTTGAAGATGGTGTACCACCGATGGTTCAGTGTCCAAAAGACACAACTTACGGTTGCGCTCAGGTGGGTCAAGCCTCATCTCCGCTTCCGCAAAGTGCCGGAGAGCCGCTGGTAATAGATTGTAGCTCAACGAGTTATAACTATACGGAACAGTCGTTTACGACACCTTGTACGCAACCTTTTACGGCGTTGCCAGCAAGTGTTCCTGCGGGGCATACCTTGCCATCTACGGGTGATATAGTCAGAATAATTGTTAGATATTTTACAATAAAAGATAAATGGAATAACACCTCGACTTGTGAGCAAGCTATTTTTATTAGAAAAGGAAAAGTAGAGCAAGTGGTGTGTCCACAAGATATTGAGTTTACGTGTCAAGAAGGTCGCACGGCTTTGACATTAGCACAAACGGGCAGCCCTGTAATAGATAGCGATGGCGATTTTTCAACAACAAATGACCGCTATCCTTTAGAAAATTTTACGTGCCAGATGAGTTATAAATTCGTTGATGACACGTTCCGCTTGTGCGCGGGTTCTTTCAAAATAGTGCGCTATTGGACGATATTCGACTTCTGCGCCGTTGATAATCCAGCGACACCACAAGACGAAAGACGTAGAGAATGTTCGCAATTGATAACGGTGTTGGATAAGACACCCCCCTCAGTATCAGCCTATTATACACAGCATTATTCAAATGGTAGTGCTTTGATTTTGAATGATACATCAGTGGTTTTTGATGGATTTAGTATTGTCGGTGGAGGTAGTTATGAACCTTTTGCCGCAGATATTTATCCTTTATCTAACCTTACCTGTGGTGCAAATGTGCGCTTGACGTTGAAAGCAACGGATGTAAGCTGCACCAATAAGCAAGTCAATTTCATATGCAGCGATGCACGTATTAAATTGGTCGGCGTTCCAAGTTTTGACGCACAAAACTTGACGACAACCGCCCTTTTTGAAGGTAGTTTTACAGCAATTGGGGATTATATTTTTTTTATAGAAGTCAAAGACGAATGTGGTTTGGCTTTATCTAAAAAAAGATTTCGCTTACGAGTACGTGATAATATCAATCCGCAAGCCACTTGTAAAACCAATATGCAAGCATCCATAACAACAGGCGGCGTGGCGCGTATTAATGCGGCGGATATGAGTGATTTTAGCCGGGATAATTGCGGCATTGACCGTTATGAAATCAGGAGAATAACAAATTGCCAAAATGCAGCTGATACACTTTTTCAACCTTACGTAGATTTTAATTGCTGCGATGTTGGTAAAAGCCATATGGTAATTTTGCGCGTATGGGATATGGCGGGTAACTACAACGAATGTATGTCAAGCGTTTTTGTAGATGACAAAACAAGCCCTTCGTGCGTAGCACCTGCACCTAAAACAGTGATTTGCAAGGATTTAGACGTCAATAATTTGAATATATACGGCACGCCCGTATTTTCTGACAACTGTTCTATCAGAGATACTGTTTATTCAGTCGTTAGAAATTTGAATAGCTGTGGTATTGGCACTATCACCCGAAAGTGGGTGGTGACGGACAAAAGTAATTTATCGAGTGAATGTACGCAAGCGATTACGGTAACAAGCAAGAGCGATTTTATAGTGGATTTTCCAGATGATATAGTGGCAAATTGCTTCGCTGCCATTCCGACACACGCTCAATTGCGCGATAAATTGTTGAAAAATGCGCCTACAGAAGATGGGCATATCATCAATAATGGTTGCGGCATTATGGCAATCAATATCAAAGATGATACTTTGACCAGTGGGTCGGGAGCGTGCAACATAATTTATCGCAAAATATCTGTGATAGATATGTGTAAAAACGCAAACCCAAATACAACAAACGAATGTTTGGGTATGCCGATTTGCGGCGATATACATTCAAATGCAGCTTGGCAAACGCTAAATGCGGCATGGTGGGAAACATTATCAAGACCCGCGTGTACGGATAGCCGCGAGCGCAGATTTAGAGATGCTGATGGCTTGGTGAGTGGATTGAGCGACACAAATGCTTTTTCGGATGGTATTATTTGTTTTACACAGATTATAAAAGTGATTGACAATACACCCCCTCAGTTCATCGCCGTTCCGAAAGATACGGTGATTGCTGATGTGTCAAATATGTGCGAAGGTTTGGCAAAATTGACCGCAATAGCGCAAGACCAATGCAACAGCACCCGCATAGGTGATGAAAATTTGCAATATAGTTGGCGCGTTGTGGATAAGAATCAACCGACAACGATTATACAACAAGGTATGGGCAATCAGTTAGCGGTGGTTTTACCTTACGGAAAAGAGACCATCGTATATTGGACTGCGATTGACCGTTGTGGCAACGTGGTAAATGCTCAACATCTGTTAAAAGTAATAGATGGCAAATCGCCAAGTTTGAATTGCTTGAATAAAAACGCTGCCTTAGCGGGTAGTGCGGGTACGGCTTCTGTTACGGTAACTGCCTTAGAAATGGCGGGTAATTTTAGCGATAATTGTACAAGTATTTCGTTTTTGCAAAGCAAATTGGCAATAGCAAGGGTTTCTGAAAATTTGAACAGCTACCCCTCAGTACCAAAGGCAAATTTGACCTTTACGTGCGCCGAAGCGGGGCAAATTATTCCTGTTCAGTTGTGGACAAAAGACGAGGCGAACAATACTATTTTTTGCACAGCAAATATTACAATGCAAGATAATATGGGTGCTTGTAGCGCAGGGACAGCAACAATTCAAGGGTTAGTAAAGACAGAATTTGGTAAGTTAGTGAATAATGTAACAACTACTGCCATATTAAATGGTATTACAGTTGGCACAACAAATAGTAACGTAAGTGGTTCATTTTCAATAGCTAACTTAACACAAGGGCAAAATTATCAAATAAAGGCTTCTAAAAACGATAACCTTTTAAGTGGTCTTTCAACATTTGATATTGCCTTGATAAGCAAGCATATAATTGGGATTGAAGAATTTAATTCGCCCTACAAAATCATAGCGGCAGATGTTAATAGAGACGGCGAAGTGAACGCAGTAGATATGATTACTTTACGGAAATTAATCTTGCGTAGTTTGACCGCTATTCCGAATAATGCCTCATGGCGGTTTGTTGATAAAAATTATGTTTTTCAAAATTCTTTCGCTCCGTTAAGTGAAGATTTTCCAGAAGTAATAGGTGTCAGAAACTCACCTCAAACGGCACAAGCGGATTTTGTGGGCATCAAAGTAGGTGATGTAAACAACACCGTAAATGCCAGTAATTTAAGAGAAATAGACGGCAATACCTTAGATACAAGACAAGAAAGTTTGGTTTTTAGTATAAAGGATAAGGATTTAAAGAAAGGTGAAGAATATGTAATTACGTTTAGTAACCCTAATTTTAACGCGGCGGGCTTCCAATTCACTCTAAATACTGAGGGGGTAGAGGTCATCAGAATTGAAAGAAAAAATTTGCCTCAATTTACCGATCGTAATGTGAGTATATTTAAAAATGCTTTGGCAATCAGTTGGAATGGTAACGGCACAACTCAGCCTGAATTGTTCAATATTGTAGTCAAAGCGACAAAAGATGGACTGTTGAGCGATATGCTTTCGGTGGGTTCAAATATCACAATGGCAGAGGCTTTTGATAATGCTGGAAATTTTAAGTCAATTAAATTGGAATTTACCAATGAAAACTTAGATTTGCATCAAAAATATGAGGTAACGGTAGCAAACGCTTTTGCACTGTACCAAAATGAGCCA
>JAYVKQ010000153.1:0-25873 GCA_043768285.1 Saprospiraceae bacterium
TCCTTTGGTTGTATCGGGTTGATAGATAAAAACGACTTCACCACTCGGGGTTTCGGTCAATTTATAGCATTTTTTGCCATTTTTATAGTCAATTTGACCTTCTTTGTAACCGTCCATAAATTGCGCTCGCTCGCATTCGGCGCGCCAATAGACAAATATAAAACTGGCGCAAACGCCTGTCAAAAAACCAACGCCCAACTGTTCGGGCATTTTTCTGACAGGCATAGGTAGTCGCATACCGTAATAATAGCATTGAGTACCCTCATAGTTTTGCAAATTGTAACTCTTCGGGTCATTATTATTCATCAATACAGCAATGAACTGATGCATTAAGTTAAGTCCCATTGCTTTAAAAGCTGCCACATCTCCTTTATTGACAAATCAGACCTAGCCCACGTGGTATGCGTGGCAAGTTGAGTTAAAAAAATACAAAGTCAAAGTATCTCGCGTTTTCTGTATCTGCATCGCGTTCCTTAGCTTCTTTCAAAGACATATCAAAAAGGTCTACGCTATATTCTTGGTCATCTTGAAGCTCGTAATAGCCTATGATTTCACAGCTTATGATAGTCGGATTATCTACAATCCAAGCCCATCTTGACCCGTAGCCAAGTAGATACTTGATTTGATTTTTATCCAAAGGCTGGTATCTTTCCTCATCATTAAATAAAGACTTGTAGCGGTCTATTTCCTTTTCCCAATTTGGGTCAATGTCAATAAGTTGCTTTTCTGTACAAGGACGTACATAGTTTTTTACTAATGCTTTGCCTATTCTATCTTGTCGGCTACAAGCATCAATTAAGATATTGTCTGGGCAGTTTTCGCAAAGCAAATATACAGTAAGCATATCATTCTCGCAAAGTTCGGAAAAGAGTACCCACAAGCCTGCACCTGATATATTGCAGTCGGCTATCTTTTTGTAGATAATAGCTCCCTTTTCTTTATGCTTTAAGGCGTAAGTATTGACTTGGGCAATAAAATTGAATGCGCCCATATTGACTTGGGCTAAATGAATTGGTAAGTGCATACTTAGCATTTTAGTTTTGATTTAAAAGATTAGAAAAGGTCGCCTTGGGCTATGGCTGGCTCTATTTCAGAAACTCCGCAGAGTACAGGTAGTCTGAATACAGGAGACTGGTATACTTCAAAAGTAGCAGTCCGTGTATATTTCAGCCGCCAAAATGGAAGTATTAAGGCTCTGTATTGGTCAAGCGTACAAAGAAAGCTATGCACGACTTTTTCCCCAATTTCTTTGGACTCAATACTAGCCACATTCCATTTAGTATTTGCAATTTCAGGGAAAGTAGTTGAGTCTATTTTTAACATCACCCCCCTTAATTTGTGCTTGCTGATATCCAGCATTTTAAATTCATTTTCTTCCATATTGATAGATTAGATGCTGTTATATTAAATAATGAAATACGTCCTCTACTATGTGCGCTCTGACGTAATAGCCGACATTAGACGAAACGTTAGAGCTATCATTTACCCCATTAGGTTTATGTGGGCAGTATCTCCTCGTCTTAGTAGTCGGGCAGTAGTCAATACCTTCTATGCTCTTGTTACAGTCTGTACTGGGCTTCTTTTTTGTACTGTCGCTCTTTTTTCTTATACCACCTGTAAAATTCGCGGTCGTTGTATTTATCCAGCCACTCTTTTCTCTTGGCTGTATCGGATTTGATGACTACGCAGTAGTGAGTCTTTTCGTTCTCTTCGTACTCGTACTCGCTAATTTCCATTACACCGTTAGCAGGCATATTTTTCTTGGTATAGCTGACCATTTTAGTACGGCTGTATAGATTAGAAAATACCCGCTTTTTGTAGTGATAGCCGTCTTTTCTAATCCCCATAATAAGCAGAAAGAGCGGCGGTGTTAATGAAGTTATAAATATCCAGACTCTTAGCTTGGTTTTTCTCGTTTGTAGTTTCGGGTATGTAAATAGCAAACTCGCTATCGCATAACACGTCGTAATCAGACAAATTATCAATAATCTGAACTGTTTTATTGTAAATAGCTCTCATAATAGCTACATACTCTAATCCGTTAATTACCTTCCACTTAGTCTCGCCTTTCTTTTCAACGTCAATAATTCTATTGCAGAAAATAGGCACAGGGCAGAAATGAGTAATATGATAAACTCTATTTAGTATTTCTAAATATCCTCTATTTTTATTTAATCTTATCATTTCATTAGCTTCTTTAAGCTCTTCTATGATAAGATTGACTTGATGCTCTTGCGCTGTTATCAGCTCAAACTGGGCAATTTGGCGAAGTTCATACGTTCTAATTTTCATTGCGTATTTTTGATTTAAATGATTTGACGGATATACCCAATTCTTTCAGTTTGGCGTATAAAGAAAAGGGCGTGCGATTTAGAAAGCTTGCTACTTCTTTGATACAAAAGCACTCATTGAGATACTTTATCATTAGACTGCATTCAATAGTAGTCCAACTTTTACGTTCTAATCTACTAAATCCTAACCTGTTAGCTCTTTCCAAAAGCGTACTATATTTTACGCCCAATTCTTTGGCAAGTTCTTTCAGATTAGCAGTTGGGTAGTTTTCTACAAGCAGCTTTTCTTTTTCGGCTGTCCAAATTTTACTGCGCTCTTTAGCTATTACGCATTTAAGTCCAAGCAGTCTAAGTTTTGCCCATATACTTTGCTTAGTACGCCTCAACGCGATTGACATTTCACTCGCGTTCATTTTAGAGTAGTTAGATTTTAGGAATTGGGTCTCCTCTTGATTATACTGCTTTGCCATTACTCGTAGCTGACTTTTATCGTTTTAACGTGAGGTGGGATTAAATTCAAATCTATTGAACAGCTTGTAGAGTCCAAATCTTTGATAACGCCATAGCCTTGCAATTCGTAAGGATATAGCTTTTTGGAAATTCGTATAAGGTCTTCGGCTTGGTAAGACTCTTCTTCGCGGAATTTCTCAGTAAAGAAGTCGTAGATTTCTTCGGGTAGTGAAAGCTTATACTTTGCACAGACTTCCGCTACTTCAAGAGCTTTGGCAAAGTTAATTCCACCTTCGGTTTCTTCTTTCCATTCAAATGGATTAGAGTAAAAAGTTAAATTGAGAGCGCAGGCAATAGTATTAAAGGATTTGAGAGTTATAAAAAAGAAAATCGGGAATTTCGGGAGGAATAGGTTCATTCTCTAACGCGCCGAAATTATCGCGTAAACGAGTAAGTAGCTTGCCCAAAACGTTAGCTCCTCTGTATTGAGTTTTGAAAAAGTTACCGAGTGAATGGTAAGTTTCTGTCATTTTAGCTCCCCAAAATTCATCTTTGGGTGAATACTCCACTATTGGCTTATTCCCTGTGCTAAGTAGAATTTGGGCGAAGTGAGGATTTTGCTTGAGTTTCAGTTTAAGGCACCAGTCCATAATATCTACTCGTACTTTATCCCAGTCTTCACGAATAATACCACTTGCTATGAACTTATAAGCGACTTTTTTTGCGCTCATTGGGCTTTTTTGGTCTATGATAATTTTCTGTATATACGGGAATTCGGGAAAGCGCATCGCTTGGTATAGAGCCTCGACAGTACGAATGCTCACGTTATTTACAAGCAAAGGAAATCCAGCCGTCATATTAGACAGCTCGCCAAATGGGTCTTTTGTCTTGCAAAATGTACAGACCTGCCCTAAATCGTAGTAGCTAATTTCTTCAATTGGGTCTGATACCATTACATCAAGTTTATTTTTACTAATTCTCCTTTATCGGGGTCAAATGAGTAAATACTTCCATCGGACATTTCCATATTTTCATCAACGTAGATATGCTCTACAAAATGCCAGCACATTACGCCGCGCCATTCGCGCCATTCCAAAGTGATAGGGTCGTGATTACCATTTTCATCTTTGTAAGCGTACTTTTTGCAGAAAATAGCTAATGCAGCTTCTGTATCTACATTCCCATTCTCGTCTGTGCAATCAGCGATAAGGTTTATGAAATCTTGCCCCACATAAGGAGGCGCATCTTCCTTATCGTCCTCGTCTTGTAATTTACGAACTGCTATCTGTTCTTCGGTGAGGGAATAAGTATTTTCGTTGTAATCAGGGTGAGCGATATAAATTAATTCGCAATCTATAATTTTCATATTGATAGAAAGAGTTTAAAATAAAGCTAGACATTTCCAGCTTAGATTAGATAATTGAGTTTAAAATAAGTCGTCTTCTTGGCTTTGGCCAACTGGATGTGTTGGAGCTTGTTCAATTGGTACTGGTTCGCCCTTGATTTCTTTTTCGGGCTTTACCAATTCCAGTACTTGCTTTGGATAGCAAACTAAATCGCCTACCAACTGATTGTCTTTGGTATAGGGCTTATTAGTCAAAGAGGGCAAACGCTTTCCTATATTGTCGCCTTTGGTATAGATACCATTTTCTAACGTTACAACGACATACTTGATTTCTGTCGCGCTGGTAAAAATATCGCGCAAAGGGAAATTAGAAATGACTTTGATACGAACTGAGCTGTTTATTCCTTTCGCTTTCATCGCTTTCATAGGGTGGCTGATTTGCAATTCATAGTTGTACTTACCGTACATATCCTTTCTGTGTAGTATCTTTTGGCCAAATCTACCAGATGCTTTTTCCCATTCAGCAGTATTGCTAAGATAACCGATAAGCGTAACGTTTACGTTATTGGCTATGGTCTCCTGTTGCAATTGGGAAAATCCAGTACTTAGAGATTCTATTTCTCCGCTAATTTTGGTGAATACTACGCTGGCGTATGATGTGCATTTGGGCTTTGGAGTTTGCTCTGCCATTTTTTAAGATGTGTGTAATTGAGTGTGATGAAATTAAGATTAGAATTTTGCCGTTTGCTATTCAGTTGTATTTCTACTGTCCACTTTTGGTAGTATTGATAAGCTGATAGTATTCGGCACGTTTGCTGGGCTGGGATTACATATCCCTTTACAGTTTTAATTATAAGTAAGTAATTAGCAAGTATATCCGATACTAAGGCGGCTACTCTTTCGTCGTGATTGCCTGACTTGTACTTGGGTAATAGCTCTAATTCGTCCAGCTTGATACTGATTAGCTCGGCAAATTTAGCGCAAGCCATTGACTTTTCGTTAGGGAGCATAGTTAGATACAGTTTAAAAGGGTCAACGTTTTAAAAGCCAACGGCCAGTCTTTCTTTCGGCAGCAGATTACAGGTGCTTTTACCTTTTCAGACCAAGTAACTTGTAAGCATTGCAAAGCAGAAAAATCTATACCGTAAGCCAGCCACAGATTGTACAGTTTATTTTCCAAGTAGCCCTTTTCTACAAGTGCTAGATAGGCTTCGGGGCTATTGTACTCTTTGAGAAGCTGGCGTCCTTTGGGTACTATCTCTTTGCCGTCAAAGTTACTATAGCAGGTCAGTTTAGGTAAGTTTACCAGCAGTCCAGTATCCGCAAGTCCAGTAAAATAGACATTATAGTACCTTTCTCCAAAAGACATAGCAAAGTATCCCAATTCTATTAGCCTATCATTATAGCCTATTAGGTCGTGATTATCAGTCGCCTCTGATAATCTAATTTTATTATTAGGAATAGACGGTATTATGAATACGTTACTAACAGAACGGGCAAATCTATTAAATATGTACTCTATACCTTTTACGTCAAAGTAAAAATTTATCACGTAATAAGTACCCAAGTCCATTTTATTGCTATCCATAAAACTATCTTGTTGAGCAATAAAGTACCATATACCATTCTGCCCATTGGGAGGCATTTTAGCATAGTTCTCTTTGCTTATCCAATTGGTAGGTTGAGTATTATAGTTTGGCAAAGAGTAAATAGGCACTTTTATGTGTGCAGCCTTAAATTTTCCACTTACTTGCCCTATACCGTATTCTCTATACAGCATATCATTATTTAATCGGCTAAGAAATTCGTCTCCTCTTTTCTTTTCTGCTTCGTAGTATGCAGTACTTTTTTGCTTTTGCTTATTAGATTCTTGATAAAAAGCAAAGGACACTTGACGAAGAGGAATAAGTGTAGGTACAGTTACTTCGTAATCTATCAATTCTAACTCTTTACGCGGTAGTGTATGCAGCATTCTGACGTATAATCTATCAGTAAGTCCATTGACCCGACTGGCTGGATTATTCTCTTCTGCTTCGTCCGCGTACTCTTGATTGATAGTATGAAAGGTAATCTTTCCCTTATTTTCGGGATAGATATGTGGAGTTCCTGTGAAAGGAGCAAATCCTTTTATCGCTTCAATTTGCAAAGCGATTTCCAATTCCCTTTCTTGTATGCTTTGCTTATCCATTAGTCGCGACTGCTTTAGGTAATTCAATAGAGAACTGTTGGATTACTGCTATTCCTTTTTTCTCAGCGTATTTGAGATAGTGGTCGTGTACAGTAATAACGTCTTCTCTTATTTTGTCGTACTTGTAGCCTGTCCATTCTACGGGTAAATGCTCAGTAAGAATACCGACTAATACCAAGTCCTTGTATAGGGTCTTGTCTATAGACGGTATGTTTAAATGCTGCATATAAGTAGCCGCACTCTTGTACTCATTACCCCATAAGTCGTAGCACTCCAAGATTGAGTTTTCCAACGCTTCGGTAAATACAGAAATCAGTAGCGTGTATAAGCTGTAAAAAGCTGGATATACTTTGTCTGATTTTTCTTTTGCTGCTCGCATTTGATTGACTACGCTTTTTGTAGTGTCATCTCCGCGCAAGTGGTGATGTGATACACTTCCCATTTGTATATCAGTAACCAGCGTATGATAACGCATTATCCTTTGATATATACGCATAGCACGTATCAGCACTTCGCTTTCTTTGTAAGCACCCCAGTAGCCTTTGTGCATTTCACCGTTGATGTCTAAAATCTCCTCGACTGTATAAGCGCGTTGCTCGCTTCGAGACCAGTAACTTAATGATATAGAACGTAGCTCTTGCATAGCTATTTCTCGGCTTTCATCGCTTGGGTTTGGACTCAAAAGTACGCTCATAGCAGATTTGTAAATTTCCTTGTATTCCCCCCTAATATGTATTAGGTTAGGGATTAGAACTATATCACCATTTGGCATAGTAGTTCCGTAGTGCTGATTGGATTGACCCATTTTGATTTGCGTGTGTGTTTAAAAAAAGCTACCTATTCCAATAGTACTTTTACTTATAGAATAGATAGCTTGGATTATGGATTTAATTTGCGAAAGTGTCTGTAAGCTGCGCTTATAGATTCGAAAGTCTGCTCGGTTCTGTATTCATTGCCTTTACAATAGACATCTTGCGACATCGCGTGAGCAGTAGCCTTTTTCAATACGCCTTTCTCGTTAAAGTAATAGCACATATTAGTATCTTTCCATACTAAGTTTCTTACCCTATCATAATCATCAGTACGAAAGAAAAAGCTATGCTCTCCTATCAGTACACCGTCCGCTATGCGCTCTTGTAATTCGTCCAAAGATGCACAGACCCTAAGATAAGGCGGCTTGCCATTTGTATTGGTACGCAATTTCATTAATAGCGAATTTAGCAATAAGTGCATATCCCAGTCAATATCATCGCTCACTTGGAACTCGCGAAAGCCTGCTACCGTAGTATATTTCCCATTACTGTATATTCTACGGCGTATGACAATAGGATAGTCTACTACTTCTTTGGCTGCTACCGCCTGCTTGACTTTGTTTATTTCTACTAATTCGGCGTGAGGTATAGTCTGACCGCCTTTTCTATACCCCATAAAATCAAATCCACTCATTTTGTAGTTGTGTTTTTAATAGTAAAAGATTTTGCTCTATTGAATAGCTGGCGCACACAGGATATTTAGCTATCTTATTGTGCGTAACCCAGCCCTTTTTTTCTGCTATGTTCAGTAATTGAATTAAGTCGTCGGCATAGCTGCTGTCCGTATGCAATACTACGACTTCGTTCTTTTTCTTTCTGCGGTCAATTTTGGCAACGACTACGAATTGCTGCCGCTCTTTTAGCCTACACAGTTCCTCAATCTTGGCCAATATGAAAGGCAAAGACCAATAAAAAGAAAGACTTAGATAAGCTTGCTGCTCCTCGCGCATTATATCCAAATGTACGAGCTGCTGCTGTTCGGGATTATCAAAGTAGCCCAATTTAGTACACACACCTATAAAGCAGTCCAATTTACTCATCGTATTGTCCAGCCCTCTTGTTATAGTGTCCCATACTTTGATTTCCTTTTTTTCAATAGCAGAGTGAGCATCACCGACCTTAGCGCATACGTCCAGTAAGCTATCGCTTTTCTCAACTGTAAAATCTAAACCCAGTACTTTTACAGCTTCCCTCAATAGTGCAGTAGCATACAGAAAGTTCGTATCGTTGCCCTCACTTATCAACTTGCTTTTGCTGCTCTTTTCTAACTCCATACGAAATATCTCATCACCCTTTACTCTGACCAATCCGTCAAAGCTTACAGGGTGTCCCACATAAGAGAAGTAAGGTAAAAAGCTATCAAAAAGTTCAAGCAAATTTATTCTGCCTGCTCTGTACCCCTTGCGTACCCCAAGAAATACGCGGTGCGCCCTTGCTGATATTACGCGGTTTTGATAGACAAGATTAGAGCTACTATCGTATTGTATACCCTCTAATATAGAAAGCTTAGGAAATAGCTCTCTTAATTTGTCCGCACCTGCTTTCTCTAATTCACTCTTAGTAGAGCCGAAAGCTTGCACGTACTTATTGGATATCGCCTTAGATAAGTCTTTCTCTAAGCCAGACTGTTGTGCAAATTCAATACACATATTGATATGCGTTCTGTAATCGTACATATTCTCTACACCTGCGTAAAGCTGTAAGTAATTCGTCAACGGACGATAAACAGAAAGGCTAGATTTGCCTCCCTGTTGCATTTGGATTGTACCCATAATGTCTTTTTTTTTGGATTGAATTTTAATAAAATGGATTAGCAGTTTCTATACGGAAACCAGCGATAAGTACGACTTAACCCGCGCGTTGGCTTCATCTTTACTCTCTTAACTGGCTTCTTGTATTGTACTTTCTTTGCTGTATTCTTACCCATAAGACAACGACGATACACCATTTCATTGTACTTCCAACGATGATAGTGCTTATACGCAGACTTATGGACTTTCTTATTATACTTGGTCTTAGCCATATTCTTCCATTCCTTACCTGTACTCTCCCATTCCCATTTGGATAGCATCATATACGCCCGCTCTGCTATGCAAGGACATTCAACTTTATCCAAACTGATTGTACGATTACTCACCGCTAATGATACTGTACTCATATCGTTAGCTGATATATCCACTATGCTATCCCCTCTCAAAGTGTCTGTTTTGGCATCAATAGTAAAGTAGCCCATACCAATAGCCGTATCTATGCGATTCCCCAATCTAAACGCAAAGATAAAACTTTCTTTTGATACTACCTTACTTATTTTCACTACCACAGCCCTGTTCTGTGAAGCCTGCACAAAAAGATTACTCATACTCTCTATTGACCACTCTACCCCATACTTATTACCCCAATGACGAGCGCGAGCCTCAGCTATACTGTCGTTTCTATCTATGTCCCCCTCTTGACTTGATAGACCTAATACAGATACAATAGACCAGCCACGCTCTACATAATGCAATACTTCCCAATCGCTACCCTCTATACTCCAAGCCCCACATTGAACGCGTATCGCCATAGTCAATACACTATCTTGTGCTTTAACTGACCCACCGTTCATTAAGAAAAAAGATGCTACCAATAGCAACACTACGAATATGATATACACTACCGTAGATTTAAGTTGTCTAAATTTTTTCATTTTGATTAAAATTTAAAAGAGTGATTTAATTTGCTTCCCTTTTTACCCACTCCAAGCAGGTATACTCAACGCGCTATGCCTATTAGCCTATTTATACACGCATAGCCGTGTCTGTTCAGTTTACTTCTGAACTCTTAATCTTGCCTATTCTATCCCATTAGTACCAAAATTCTCGGGCTTTTATCCCCCAAAGGCTAAATACAGTGCCTATTATAAGTAGCCCATTACTTAACTTTTAATAAAAGAAATATCCACATTTCCCAATATAGATATCCCCCCATTTAAAGACACTCAACCCAAATGCAAGTGTATTTTATTTAGCTTTTTGCTTAAATAGCCAGCTTTCGTACATTGCGCTGTTCTTATCCAATAGCTCATCTATCATAGCTTCTGTAATCAACTCATAATCGTCTATCTCTATTAAACTTTCCAAAGCATAATTCGCTTGTCTTTCATCTAAATAGCAGCCGAAAAATAGAATAGGTATGCCCAATACCACCAGATAATAAAATAGCTCACCAGCTCTATCTATCTCAACAGTTCCAGTCCACCAGTCCTCATCACTATTCAGTTTTTCTCTAAGTTTTACCCCCTTTTTAGCTATATTGATTTTTAATTGCTCTAAATCAGATTTATTACTAGGAGCGCCAAAAAAGTCATTAGCTTTCTCTAATTGCATTCTCCAAATTCTACGTCTTTTAGTCAATTGCTCATTGTCAAAATTGATAGACCATTCAGCCATTTCTCGTAGATTCTCTTCACTTGGACATTCACCGTCCCAAGAGTGCCGAATGCGTAGTGTCTCTACTTTTATACGTTCTTCTTTGTATTGCTTTTTATCCATATGATTACGCCGTTTACCTACCCACAGCAAGGTTTAGTAGCACCCGCAAGTTACTAACCTGCTTATATCTCTTATAGATATAATTACCCCACAGTAAGAGTGCTATCCCAATTATTTAATCTTTACACTGTATTCGCCTTCACAATCGCTTACAAAAACACTACCAGCATTTATAGTCTGTATTCTACATAAATCAGCAAATTGCTCCGCGCTTTTGACATTACTAAAATAGCATATCTCTATACACTTAATATTGCCCTCCTTATTCATACTTGTATTTAAATGTATTCTATCTCCACCCAATACTATACCATAGTCCATATTCACCGATACCACACCATAGTCCATATTCACCAAATCATACCCAGTAGTTTCCTTTCTTTTATTATACTCTTCTAACTTGAACTCCCCAGCATATCTCTCTACTATATCGTAAAAGCTAAGCTCCCACTCAGTAGGCAATCGCCAATTGTCCCAGTCAGTACGCTCCTTTAATATCATAGGATTTCCCCTTCCCACAGACTCCCTCGTATACCACTCGCTTATCATAATAGCCCCCAATGAAGTATAACTTACCTCACATATGCGACCATTACTCAAATTAGTTAATACCATTCCCTCTACACCAGCACCAGTCATTAACTCTCTTGCAGTACTACCTATATTACCTACACCTAAACGCTCACTTGAATTACACATAATTAGATTTGAATTAGATTGATTGAATTAAAAAAAAATGAAAATGAAAATGAAAATACAAACGAACCGTAAATATGCACACACACTACATTAGTACCATACCCGTACTAACTATACCGTAGCAGAAACGAAATAAGAAAAAGAGAACGGGGAAAAAGAAGGGATTTCCCTTTTCTTATCCGTCCCGTTCCCTCCCCTTTTCTTTCGTTATTCATTAATCAGGATAGAGTAGCAAGAATTATCGTTCCAATTTGCATCAATAGAATAGTGATACTCTATACTATAATGGTCGTATTCTTTTAGCCCAAAAGAATTAGCAATCTGCTCGGTTTCTAATCGAGTAGAATAGAATTTACCGAATACGATAGAGCGAGCTATTACCTTATTATTTTCTATTTGTATTTCTCTTGATAAATTTTCTACTGCTGACGTTGCAGCTAAAAGAAAGAGAAGAGTAATGAAAGAAAAGAATACAATAGTAGATATTACTCCTACTTTATCGCTTACTTCTATATCTACTATTCCACTCAATAACAATAGAGTAAATGTAGATATCAGTAGTAGAATAGAAAAGCTGACCAATTGCGCTATTCTGCATTGTTTTAGCTCTCTCATTTTGGTATTCTCAATACCGTCCAATATTTCAATTTGATTCATACCCTTTTGATTTGGGTTTGTACTCTCTACCCACCACTAACGGTATCGTAGAGATTAGATTAAAAAAAAGATAATGCGATTAGTTGCCTACCCCGCTTCAATGCAGTTATAATACTTACTTGCAAGTATCAGTAGGCAGTTGGATTGATAGCTAACAGTACAGCTAACGGTGCTATTTATTAAGCTACTAAAAAAAATAGGTACTCCCACATTAGGAAATACCTATCTCTTTACTCTATTGAAAGAGTTACACTTTCCTTTTCATCTACGTTGATGGTCAAGGTGCCTTTATCGGGCATAGTATACTCAAATTCAATTACGCTTTCGTCAGCAAGTAGGGCTGCGATTTTAGCAGGGTCAACTTCAAAAGGCTCTACTGTTTCGGCTTTACCTTTTTTGGCTGCAACTTTTTTGTAGCCAGTTACCAAGCCAAGTGCACTCATTAGTCTAAGTGCTTGATTAGGATTCATACAAAGAGATTGCACCTCTCCATTTAATCCTTTGGCGACATCTTTATCAGTATCAAACTGAATAAAAGTCTTACCCGATTTGCTTCCTATCAATGTATTAACTTCTTCTACATTAACTACTGCGTTAGCGATAGGAGCAAATGCCCATTTAGATGAGCTAACTGATGAAGCTACTGCTTCTCTACTAATTTTTTGAGACATAGTCTGAAATGTGTTTTTAAATTAAAAAAGATTTGATTATTTTAAGACGTGGGGGGGGGTGCTGTATGTGGCTTTGCGTTTCCGTTACGTCCCATTTCCTCCATTTCCATTTTCTTTCATTTCTGCTTTGGGCTTTTGGTACTGGGGGGCGAGGGAGGAGTCAATGAAATTCATATAAATAAAACAGGGATAGAGATAATAAATTTGTCTGGTATGAGATAAAGTTATAACTTTGCGGTATAATCTTTTCATTATCTTTATTTTAAAATTAACTGTGCGACATTATGGTAAATTATGCGAAGTACGTTGAGTACGTTAAGGAGGGGGAAGGAGTAATGGGGCGGGTCTTATTGGATTGTGAGGGGCGGTATTTGTACTGCTTGGTAGAGGGAGTAGAGGGGGTATTAAAAAAGGAGGCTCGTATGGTATTAGAGGTATTAGTGGGCTTATGGGCAAGTGGGGTAATAGAGCAAGTAGCTGAGGAGATAGGCTTTATTGGAGGCGAATATCAAAGTGGGGAGGGGGTATGCTAAATCACGACTATTTACAATTAGGCGACTACGTATTCAATCACTTTAAAGCAGTAGGCGCAAGTCGTCCTAGAGTATTTAAGAACGGGGGAGTAGCGGACGGAAAAGTATATGCAGCTTGGAGAAAAGAGATGGAGGCAAGGTTGCTGTCTCTTTCTTATAAAGACCATTCACTAATGGAGGGTATACAGTTACGAGTGGATATTAGCTGTGAGTATGCTATGCCTAAAAGCTGGTCTAATAAAAAGCGAGATGAATACATTAGCTTATACAAGAGGAGTAAGCCCGACTTGGACAATATAGCTAAGTCTATCTTAGATGCAATGTTTAAAGAGGACGAAGCGGTAGTAGAGTTGCGAGCTCGGAAAAGCTGGGGAATTGACAATTTAACTCGCGTGGTAGTTTATCAATGTGTGCCTCCTATCATTTCTGGATTTGGTTATCCAAACAAGGAGGGAGATTTCTTTATAACTCAATAAAAATCTGAATAAAACGAAATAATCAAAAAAGAAAATCTTACCTTTGGAGAAATGGCAGAGTGGCTTAATGCGGCGGTCTTGAAAACCGCAGACCGATTTCGGTTCGGGGGTTCAAATCCCTTTTTCTCCGCTAATTTAATTAAAACTTTATCCGATGAAAAAAGTACTTGTGCCTTTTAATTATCTGCTTGTCAAATCAGACAAAGCTAAGAAGATGGAAGAAAAAAAAACTCAGGCTGGACTTTTACTTCCTATAACTGTCCAAAGTGAACCAAGCCCTACTGCTCCTGTATTTGGTACAGTAATTGCTGCTGGCATACGATTAGATGGTCGTCCTAACTTTTTCAAAAAAGATGACCGAGTATGCTATTCGCCGTATACGGCTATCCCTATTGAATTTGAAGGAGAGGAGTTTATACTCCTAAGCGAAGACTCAGTTTTGGGTACAGAAGTAGTTAGCCTTGTGGACTACCCAGTTCAAATTCGTCCAGCAAATTACTCTGTATCTGAAAGGTAAGCTATGGCACTATCTACGACCATAGGGTATAGTAGAGCGGTGTACGAACTAAAAAAGAGACAGCGTGAAGCTGCGGCTGCGCTGTTCTCTTTTACTCGTTACGTTATCTCTACTACTACGACCATAGAGAGCGGATTTAAGTCCTTGCGATTATACCGATACGAGCAATTGGGTGTAGCTGGTGAAGCTGCCGTTACTGTAACGGATAGTGTAGGTACTATAAGTACTTTGTATCAAGGAGAAGAAGTTACTATATTACCGACAGACCAAAAGTATAATGGGGATATTTTAATTACTATATCAAATTTAAATACATTAGTGTTAATTGAAAAAGTACTATGAGCTATAATCAAAATAATAACAGTAACTACGAAAATAAAGTAACTGTAACTAACGGCGGCGGTGGTAATGGTAGTAGTGGTGGCACAACTGGTGGGGCTACGGAAGCCAAGCAAGATGCCCAAATTTTACGGGCTACTGATACAAATACTAAGTTAGACTTAGTAGCCAAAGACGGCACAGATATTATTGGTGCTGTATTACCTGCTGGCGGTACAGGGATAAGAGGCTACTTGTCGGCTCTTTGGGAATGGATAAAAGTCCGTATGCCCAATTTAGGACAAGCGACTATGGCTGCATCTACGCCTGTGGTAATAGCAAACGACCAAAGTGCCTTAAATGTAAGTACTGGATTAACCCAGCCGCTTACGGACGCGCAATTAAGAACTACACCAGTACCAGTAAGTTTAAGTAGTATAACTGATGGCACGCAAATAAGCAAGGATTTCTTATTAGCAATTGATGCAGGATTAGTTTCTGGATTTTCAATTGTAAAAAAATCGGGTAAAAACTTTGACATTGACACGTCTACAGTTCCCGAAAGTGTGTGGAATGGTGGAGGGTTATACACAGGATTTCCAACGAGCGGATTTGGCACTTTGCAAGCGTTTAGCAGTAGCGCAGCAGATGTGGGAACGCTAAGTATAACTTATTTAGCAACGAGCGCATCTACAGCTTATACAACAGTAGATATAGCGATAAATGGGACAACGCCAAATAATACTACTATAACTGCTTATAGGGTTCATTCAGCGTTTTATTCATCTACGGCTAATTCATCTACACAATTAAATGCAGGCGTCATTACAGTACGATATACAGCCGCCCCAGCAGTAGTTTTTTTGGCAATGCCAGCAGGCAGGAATCAAACTTATATGGCGGGATATACAATCCCAGCAGGTAAAAAGGGATTACTGATGCCTACTAATTGGAGAGCTAATAGTGTAGCTGGTGCTTTTTTAGAGTGCGCAATTTATTTACGCCCTTTTAATGGGGCTTTGCGTATGCGCCGTAATGTATCACTAACAGTTGGCACGCCAGCAACAGACGCGTATGAAGGTGGTATTTTACTGGATTCATTGACAGATATAATGCCTACGGTTTTGTCAAGTTCAGCAAACAATGTCACTATTGAAGCCTCTTATACCGTTGTAATTTTTAACGCTTAAAATTTAAATTATGGCACGTAATGATATGTCTAATATCAGCAGCACAGACAAAACATTGCACAATAATAAATGGGTAGTTTTTATATCAAAAGAATGGGACGATTTGCCGCCACTATCCCCAATTATCGCATCTGCTAATTGTATAGAAGATTTAAACGAAAACAGCTTAGTAATCGCAGCTTTATCTGAATTGAAATCAGATGAAGTTTTGATAAATCATTTCATATCAGCAGTTCAACCTAGCACTATTTATAAATAAAAAAAAATAGCATAGTATTATGGCAAAATTCACACTAACTCCATCTATATTTAGCGCGGAGTATTCGGCAGACTTTCGAAGCGAGACCGACGTATTTACTGATTTGCAAACTGATGAGGGCAAATTTAATGGCATTTCTTACCAAATAGACAGTCAGATAACTTTTTGCATTGCGGGCGAAAATGTAAAAATTTGGGTGAATGATATAGAAGAAATGACATTGGGCGAAATTACACATTACAGGGGCAAGACTTTTACCGATAATCAAGAATTGCACAGCTTGGTAAAAGCCTATAGTGATGTGCTTATGGGCTTAAAATAAAAGCAGATAAATAAGGCGGGTGGCTAATACTGCCCGCTCATATTGCAACGTGGTGTAATGGTAACACAGCAGATTTTGATTCTGCCTTTTTGGGTTCGAGTCCCGAAGTTGTAACTCGGATTGTTTTTTTTGGGTTCGGTAGCGATTGCGGGTTTATTTCATTTTCCCGCTTTCGTTACTATTAAATCAATATGCTATGTTCATTTGGATAAAAGAGGAATTACACTTAACTGAGGCAGCTTCTAATATATCAGTCATCAAAGCTATATTAGAGGTAAAGTCCAAAGAAGAGAAAAGGGAAATGCTATACTACCTCTATTTTATACACACAAAAAGAGGTAAGCTAAAAGATAATCCGTATAAGAGTATGCCCTTTACGGAACGCTGTACTGAATTGCAGATACAGCAAAAGCTAAAAAAGTCCTACAACGCTTACATTGAAAATCCTAAATTCCAGGCTGCTGTTACTGCTTATAATAATACGCAGACTACACTTTTAGAGCAAGAGCGGGAATTTAATCAAGAGCGATTATCGGGCTGGCAGCAGAAGCTAAAAGAGTTGGGCTACGACGACCCAAAGAAAGACAACGAGATTCAGAGTTGTATTCGTTCTTTACGAGCTGTAATTGCTGAACTAGACAAGCTTATACAAGCAGAGGATATTAGCGATGACATTTTAGAAAACACAGGGGGAGTGCCGTTATACTTATACGAGTCGCCCGAAAATTATAAACCCCAACACCTAAAAATATAATTATGGGCTTCTTTTCCAATCAATACAGAAAAGAGTTCTTTCCCAAAGATAATGGAAAAGGCTCTGATATTTACCACAGCATATTTGACGTATGCTGTAATGGTAATAAAAAGACTTTCGTATCAGCTGCCCCAAGTAAAGGCTACTCTTTTAGTAAGAGCTTTCTAGCTTATTGTTGTACAGGCATTGGGGGGAATGTAGGTCTATTGCCGCCTTATGGTGGTATAGGTGTACCAAATAATCCGCCCATACCCAACTGCGGTGCGCAGCAATTTGCAATCAATAATATAGTAATTCCAAATAATACAGCAGCTAATCCTTATGGGCTATGGGTGTATAATCAAGGTAATCAGCCCTATTTAATAGATAATTTATCTATTATCAATAGTGGAACTGCACCACTTACGCTGACTGGATTTGCAATTACAAGCACTACTGCGACTGCCAGCTTTACCACTACTTTTGCAAATGGTACAGTATTACCGCCTAATGGAGTGCATAATTTTGAAGCAAGAATTACCAATATAGATAGTTGGATAGCACCAGGTACGCACACATTTACGATTCAAGCTTTTGGTACAAGCGCTAGTGGCTGTACAGTTGTGCCTATTTCTACTCATTTTAGATTAGACGTAACGAACTGCGCTTTTCCAGTAGTCTTGTCTAATATCAAGACCAGCGATAATCAATACCCGCCAAACGGCATAGGAATTTCAGTGATTAACTCAGGCGCAAGTCCAATCAATAACGGCTTTGATACTTTGCTTGTTGCTAATAAATTAGTAGTTACTCTTAATGGAACAACAGGAGATACCTTGATAATAGAATTAAGATACTCTAATCCTAATTCTTGGGTTCATACTATCGTAGCTCAAAGATATAGTGGAAGTTTTACTATGAACATAGCCAATACTAGCTACCCTATTGTAGTACCAGCAAACGGCAATTCAAATAGTCTATTATTAGGGGGTAGTATAATTATACCACCAGGTACTATTAATTCAGCGTATCAAAGCGTATTAGAATTAGACTATTTGGTTTGTGGAGTAGTACAGACTTTATTTGTTCGTATTGAAATTGAAGTTTCATAAATAAAATGAGAAAAGATATGATTTTATTTATAGAGCGAATATTATTAGTTGCATTATATACTTTTACACTTTATTTTATTTTTATCTTTCTCACTTCATCAAATCCTTTAGACAAGGTAGATACAGGAGAAATGGATAAAGTAATAAAGGTGACCATATTCATTATGGCAGTTATTGTACCTATAATAATTTCTTTACTTATTTACTATGTCAAAGATAATATAGCTGCTGAAAGGGAAACGAATACGACTTATCTGAGAATAGTAGCTAATCAAGAAGCGAGAGCAGATAAAGAAACGGAAACGTTAGGAGCAATTGCCAGCACGTTAAAAATACTGGAAAAAAATCAAGAGCATAATCAAAATGCGCTGATGAAAGATATAGGAGAGATTAAATCCCTAATTATAAAAAGGTAAGGTTCGCACAGACCTATCCAATCCGCTGCAAGTTGGGAAACGGGCAGCTTTTATATTATACAGATTAAATTAGAGAAGCTGATGTCAAAGACAAGAGAAGTAGCTATGGAAATAGCTGGACTAAAAATAGACGATAGGAACTACGTTATCAACAATACTCTACCTGTTTATCAAAGGAAGTATGATGCTAATGCTGTATTTGATGTAGTCTGCTATAAGGACGGTAAATTTCAGAATGTAGAGTACTTTTCTCCCGTCCTTTACGATAAAGAAAACGGGTCTCCTACATATAATCCCAACTGGGAAGTTTACGACGGCGACGGCAAAGCAAAAAAGCTACTGCAAATTAACTACACCAAGTCTTATCTAAGATGGTGGGCAGAACAGAGAAGACGTTGCATAGAGGGCTATACCGTAGGCGGTTTGTATTTGACTGGGTTCTTTTACTTTTGGCTGAACTTTTGGCGCATTAAGTCTAAGACTATTGGAGAGGGCTACATTGCCCCCCGATTTATGGACATACATAAAGAGATAGCCGACTTATTAGAACGCGCACAGAAAGAGGGAAAAAATCTATGCATCTTAAAACGACGACAGACAGGCTGTAGTGAGTTCTTTGCTGCATTAGCAGCTTGGTTCTATACTTTCTTTGAGAGTAGCCATAGCCTTATTGTAGCTGGTGAAGATAAGTACGCGGAAGAGACAATGAATAAGTCTATAGTAGGATTAGAAGCTTTGAGTCCTATAGTTAAGAAAGCAGGTAGAGAATTTTACAAGCGTAGAATTAAAGACACGCCTGAGCTAATACAATCGGGCTATATCACTAATGGAGTAGCTAATGGGTATAATTCTATCATACAGCGAATTACTGTAAGAGATAGCGAAGAAGCAGCAAATGGCAAGTCCCCTGTCTATACCCTAATGGAAGAATCTGGTATCAATCCACGTCTAAAAAAGACCTTCAATAAAATCCAGCCCGCTATTGAAGAGCAGGGTAAGCAACACGGCCGTATCATTATCGTCAATGGCACAGGTGGGGCTATGGAAAAAAGCGTATTGCAGATGAAGGATATGTTTTATAATCCGAAACGCTACAATATGATAGAAGTACCGAATAAGTGGGATAAAATGGGCGGAACTTGCTCTCCTTTTTTTGGTGGCACTTACTACCAAATTATGGACTACGACGGTAATAGCTACCACGAAGCAAGCAAAGAGTACTTAGAGAAAGGCTGGCATAAAAGCGATGACAAGGAAAGCTTAATAGACAAAAAAGTAGCTTATCCACTTACGCCCAGTGATGCCTTTACCAATAAAGAAAAGTATCTATTTAACTCTGAAAAGTTAGTCAATAGATACAACGACTTGCAATCTATGGGTATAGACGAACCCGAAGTAGGGAGGCTAGATTGGATTACGGATATCAAAGACCCTAGAAAAATACTGGGGGTAAAGTACACCAAATCTCCCGAAGGAAAAGAAAGCGAACTTGATGCAGACGGCGACTTAAAGTACCCCTACATTATACTGGAACACCCCGAAAAGACGGCAGACCAAGAGCGCGAACACGAAAGGCTAATGGGAAATAACTGCTATCCTAATCTATACGGTGGGGGTACAGATAGCTACGATAAAGATAAAGCGTTCACTTCTGATAGCGTTGGTAGTTGTGCGATATTTAAGACCTACCTAAACTCAAATACCACTTCCAACTTATTTGTTGCGCGGGTTACTATTCGTCCCAAGACAGCAGAGAAATTTTATGATATGACGGCGCGTTTGTGCTACTACTATCATAAAGCCCTCAATCTGATAGAATACAGTAACGTGGCAATATTCCATTGGTATCATAATAACGGATTCAGTAGTCTGCTTAAAGAAAGACCCCTATTTGCTGGAGCTAAATTAAAGCGGTCAAGAGTAGCTAATGAGTACGGTATAGACCCGAATAGTAAGCACTTTTGGGAAGAACACTTTGCGGAATACATAGAAAAGTACTGCGAAAATTTCTACGATGCCGAAGCAGTTGAACGGCTGAGTATCTACCGTAGAAACGAGAATGGTAGAAAGTGGAATTGCGATATTACAATCAGCTTAATGCTAGCTTATGAGAATTGGCTAGACTTTAAGTATCAATCTGAACTAATAGAATCCAATCAAATGAGCGATGAGGACGATAAAGACGACTATGTACAAGGCTACTATTATCACAAACCCAACGGCGACATTGAGTACGTCTAATAATCTTATAATCAAATGAGCGATAGCAATACGACTTTCAGACTAGAAGTCCCACTTAGTGAACTTAGCAAAGCAGACAGAGAACGTTACATAGAGCAGCGAGTACGTTATATGGTAGGACGCGCTCAATTTGAAGCTCAGGCTTATTCCGTTGATAAAGAAGCGGGTAAAATAGAAGCACTTAGAAATCTTTGGAACGGAAGCAAGCAAGAGGAACTATACCGCTATCTTTCTAATACGACCAAAAAGCAGATTAAGAACTCGGCGGGAGAAAAGGAGCTGATTGAATTGGGACTACCTGCCAAAGTGCGCCATACGCCTATACTAAAAGAGCGACTGAAAACTATAGTCACTCAAAGAGCAATGCGCCCCCTTGTACCGCAAGTAGTAGCCACAGATACAGAAGCTTTGGAGCGTAAGAATAAAGAGCTACAAGATACTGTACATAAGACTTTACTGGAAGAAATAGAGGGAATGAATAAAGCGAGCCAAGCAATTGACCAGCTTATAGCTTTGCGAAAGCAGATGATAGAAATGGCGAATAAACAACAGCAGCAATCCCAAGATACCAGCTCGTCTAATGTGGTCATACAGCAGCTTACTAAGTCAATCCAAGATTTAGAGAAGATGAAAATGCAGTACGAAAGATACGATGCTAAGAAAATGGAAACTATCTACCGCGAAAAGCAGATGAACTACCGAGACCAGCAAGAAGTAATGACTACCAACGCGTTGCACGAGTTCATTACTACTTTTGACCTCAAAGAGCTTTTTGTGAATGGTATAGAAGAGCAGCTTATCCACGATAGGGAAGTGTACTTTTGTGGCTTTGAAAAGAAAGATATAGAATTGCGCTTGATTAAGCCCGAGTATTTATGGTACGAACTGCCCAACGAGAAATGCACGTATGTATCAGAAGCAAACTGGATAGCTGAGTATATGCCTATGTCTATTGAGCTAATCCGCCATCATTTGGGCATATATCTTACCGACGATATGCTGGAAATACTGAATACGCGAAGCGGCTACCTTACTAATAGAGGCTATTCCAGTAGCTTTAAGCATAGCCATAGCCCTTACGACATCACCCCCGACGGGCAGTTTGTCAGTTTTACCAATACCAATACGCTGAATAGAGCGCGGATAAATAACGAGAACTCAGACACGCACAATGCGGTAGAGGTCGTTCGTTTCTTTTGGAAAGAACCAACGGCTGTGTATTGGCTATGTAAGATAGGCGATAAGTTGCTTGATGAAGACGACCCCGACTACGATGATATATGGGAAACTATACTCACTACTACAGAAGTAGAGGAGTGGCTGAAAAAGCCTAAATCTAAAAAGAAAGGGTACAAGATTGAGAAAAGCTATCGCAATGAACTGTGGCAAGCCTACATTATAGACCGCGAGTTTATAGTGAATGTACAGAAAATAAAACACGCCGTCCGCTATCCCAACGAATTTGGCGATGTAGAAATGCCTTACATAGGCTACGCTACGACCAAATACAATCAGTCTGTATCGCTATTACAAAAGTGTAAGCCCTTGCAAGAACTCTACGATATTGTAACTTATAAAGAGGAATTGACCATAGCTTTATCGGGTGTCAAAGGCGTAATCATAGACCGCGCACTTATCCCACAAGGTATGAGTCCAGCTGAGTTTATTTTGAATAGAAAGCAAGGTGTAATTCACATAGACCGATACAAGAATGGGCATAGATTAGAGGGCGCGACAGATAATCAGCTTTCTACTTTTGACGATACTCTACCTGCTGGTACGACTGTATTCGGGCAGATTAAAATGGATATCATCAATACTATCAGCATATTAACTGGTATCAACGAGCAAATGGCTGGGCAAGTTAATCCCAATGCTGGACTTGGTGTTACTCAATTAGCCTTAGACCAAAGTAATATAATGGTAGAGTATTACATACAACGCCACGAAAACTTAGTCAAAAAGGTACTGCAAAGACTAGCTAATCTATTCCCTGCCGCTTACAAGAAAGGCAAGCAAGGTAGCTTTATATTTGGACACAATCAAAAGATGCTCAATATCGCGCCTAACTCTTTACAGGGAAATTTTGTCGTATCAATCAAGAACGGGAAAGAGGAGATAAATATAATCAACGCTATTCGTACAGTTGCTGAAACTCAGGTAGCCAATGGACTTATAGACTTTACGACTTACATTTCAGTTTTGGACAATACCAATATCCAGGAGTTAAAGTATATCATAGCTCAAAGCCAAGATTCTATAAAAGAAGCAGCGCAGCAGCAAGAATCTAAAATGCAAGAGCAAGCCCAGCAGTCGCAGCAAGCAATGATGGAACAGCAACAGGCAATGCAAGAGAAAATTACCAAACTACAAGGCGACCAAGTTAAAGAGTTAGAAGTTATAAAAGGGCAACTGGGCATACAGAAAGAACAGATTAAAATTGCCGCCGCCGCCGAGAGATCCGCTATACAAGCTAACTTACAGAAAGAAGTATCTACTAAGCAGTCAGACTCTTTGAAGTATCAAACTGATATAAAAGCTAAGACAGATGCCGTAGCATTAGAAATAGAGCAAAGAAAAGTGGAGCTAGACAATGCCTTGCAGCAAGCTACACTACTCAATAAAAGTATTACCGATTATCTTTCTATTACCAATAAAACAAAATCCACAACGAAATGAGTTTAGATGACAATTTTGATTTCTCCTCCAGTACTCAAGCTGGTATAGACTTATCAGATATAGACTTCTCTGTTAAGTCCAAGTCCGTAGATTTGGGCGATGCCAACGAAGACGACAGCGAAGAAGACGACGAATTTTCCAGTTCCATAGAGGGAATTAGCCAAGAACAGCAAGAGCTGGTCAATAAGCTGAGAACAGCAGGTAAGATTTACGGACACGAATTTGATGAAGATAGCGAAGACTTTAAGTCCTTTGTCAAAGCTATCAATCCCGAAATTTACCAAGAGCAGGTAGATGAGCTGATTACAAGACATCAGCTACAAAAGAAAAGCCCTGTGCTTTCTTATCTCTATGATAATCCTGACTTAGACCAAGCGACTTTTATGGAGAGTTATAGTAAAGAGCAGCAGCTTATCAATAGCGTACTGAAACGTAGCTCCTCGGATAATGCGACTGTTCATTTCCAGCAAAGTATCATAGACAAAGAATTTGCTAACGTCAAAGAACTTACTGATGATGATAAAAACTACATCGTTGAACAAGCAGAAAAAGCAAAACAGCGAGCCGTAGAAGATGAGAACTTTCGCCGAAAAAGAAAAGGGCTACCTGAATACACGCTCAAAGATTTGGAAAACGACATACACAAAAGCTTTGAAGAGTGGGCTAAAACTCAGCAAAAAGACATACCCACCAAAGTAGCTCAGCAACTCCGCGAGCAAAGAGATACTATCCAAAAGCAGTCTTTGGATTTGCACCAAAAGCACTTAGGGCTTTTTCTATCAGAAGTCAAAGACTTAGCAGAATCAGAAATTGAAAAGATTGGACTACCCAAGACAAAAATAGAGGACGTTATTAACTACACACAGCAGCAGCTTTCGTATGATGAAAAAAAAGGGGGTATTCCTTTCTTTGTAGAATTGCAATCTAATCCTGCTAGACTTCGCCAAATTATAATGATAGCTCACTACTTGGATAGTGGCAAATTAGCCAATATCAAAAAGGAGACGTTGGCTGAACTCCGCAAGAAATTATAGCATTAATTTTTCTCACTTTATTATAAACTTAATTCGTTATGTCCGCAACAGGCCAAACTAATACGAGCTATCTGAATATGCCGAATATCGTGCGACCAGGTATGCCGAAAAACTACAACGCTGATAAAATCCTAGACTTGCATCAATTGGATAGTTTAGGTGCTACTGCAGCCGTTCAAATCCGAGACGGGTATATGTCGCATCTCGCAGAACACCCAACGCAAGCTAATCTCATTACCAATCAGTTGCTTGCTTTACAGCGTATGTCTGCAATGAGAAGAGTAAAAAGCAAGTCGGGTAATAACTTAGACGACTTGTACGGTGTGAGCTTTGGTAACTCTTACAGTAAGGAGAAAATTGACTTGCCCGACGGTGAGCAACTGAAGCACTATATGTTCAAGTATCGCTTAAAAAATCCGAAACGCTTACACTACAAAATCATTGTGGCGCCCGCTAATGTAAATGGACGTATAGGACAAGGTGGTAATACCTTTACTTTTACTATGCAAGGCGGTACAATAGCGCCTGAGGAGTGGTATGTATTGGGTAATTTGACTACTGTAATTTTCGTTACTCGCGTTACTAACGCTACAGCTTACCCTGGGGCAAAGCAAATAACGGCTTTCTTAGCTGACGGTAGAGAATTTCCCAATAAGTACATTGATGCTTCGCTTTTGGCAGCAGGACAAGAGCTAATGAGAATTGGTAACGTTAAATCGTTCAAGTCTACTTTTGGTTCTAGTGCCTCTATTCAATTTGATGACTGGGCGCGTGGCTATATTGGCTTCTCTCGCTGGCAATGGGGTAACGACATCTCCGCCAAATTAGCATCTCAAAAAAGCGTATACACCGCGACTCCGACAAAAGGAGACTGCGCAGGTAAAGAGGTTGTATTCAGCGTGGATATGCAACGCGAACTTGTGATGAAACAAGCAATGATGGAAATGGACAGAAAGATTTTCTATGGAGTAGGTATGCGCGATGAAAATAAAGGCTTTTTCCGCGATGCTCGTGGTGGTGAGTATATCACTGATGACGGTATTTTACGCCAAGCTAATCCGCGTATGTTCTACCAATACTCGCGTATGAATACGGATATGTTTGAGTTTATGCTAGAAAAAGCGCAACTGACTTCTCCATATGCTACACCTACTGTATTGGTATTGGGTGGAGACGACTTTGTAACTAACTTCTCTAAGATGATAGCTAGCGTATTCCAATACGACCCAAAAGTCTTGTACTTTGACTCTAACAGCAACGAGGGCGCAGTTTATATGCCTGACAATGCGCGTGGTATTAATACAGCTTTCAACGCGTATACAAGTCCCAAAGGAAATATCATCGTAATGAAATGTCCTTATCTATCAGGCCCCAATGCTTTGCCTGGTAGAACTTTACCA
>JAYVKQ010000154.1:0-14716 GCA_043768285.1 Saprospiraceae bacterium
GAAAACAGGCACATTCGGGGGCAATACAAAAGTCATACGGGCTAATGGTTCGTTCGTGATATAATTGGAATTGTAGGCAGAAGAAGCCGTTGAATTACTGGCAATTGCACCCGTATTAGGTCCTTTATTGATGCCATTGTTGTAAGCGACATTTGCCCCAATTTTGATACCATCAGTCACTTGGTGGCTAATATTCAACCTTGTGTTGTAACGATCAAAAGTATTGTTTTTAATAAAACTATTTTGATTCGTATAACCTGCTGAAAAGAAATAATTGGTTGTCTCGTTTGCGCCCGAAAGGTTGATATTGTGGCTATGCGACAAACCAGGACGAAAAGCCACATCGTACCAACTTGTGTTCACGGTGCTACCATCGGCATTTTTCATTAAGTTAAAACCGGGTGCTCTACCTGCATTCACCATCGCCTCATTTTTAATCATCACATAGTCTTCTGCACTTAAAAGTTCGGGTAGGTTGTAGGGTGTACTTCTACTTAACCACGTATCGTAATGCACTTTAGGTTTGCCTATGCGCCCTTTTTTAGTCGTAATAACCATAACGCCATTGGCAGCCCGAGAGCCGTAAATAGCCGCTGCCGAAGCATCTTTCAACACATCAATAGATTGAATATCATTGGGATTGATGTCTGATAAAGGATTATTACCAATCAAACCGCCCACTGAACCGACAAAAACGGTGACACCATCAATGACCACCAAAGGAAAAAGCCCCGAAGTAATGGTGTTAATACCCCGAATACGCATAACAGGCGTACTATTTAAAACACCCGAAGGCTGAATAATATCAATACCCGTTGCCTGACCCCCTAATAATTGGTCAAAACTTGTCGCTGGGCGATTTTCTAACTGTTTGGTTGAAATAGTGGCAACAGAACCCGAAAAATCCGTTTTTTTCTGAACCATATAACCGCTTGACACAACGACTTCGCCCAATTCATTTGTAGATTCTTCCAAGCGGACAGTTATCACTGTTGTTGAATTGATTCGGCGTTCTTGAGTATTAAAACCAACAGAACTAAATTGCAAGGCAAGGGGCAGTTGGTTGGTCGTTTTCAGTGAAAAATTCCCTTCTTTATCCGTAGTAGCAACTTCATTAGTTCCTTTCAAGACAACTGAAACGCCTTCAATTGATTGATTTTTAGCATCTGTTACTTTACCTGACAATAGGACATCTTGAGCCATTATAGAGGCTGGTAAGAGTAAAATTAAAAAACAATAGATAATTTGTTTATTAAAAATATAGTTGATAAGATTCATTTTTCAATTTGTTTGATAAAAAATTGAGAAATTTCATAAACACATAATGAGTTTACCATTTATTTGAAACACATAACCATATAGTACACATAGCTTTTTATAGAACATTGAAAAATCAAAAACTATGTGTGTTATATGGTTATGTGTTTGAAATATACGGTAAACTATCTGTTGAAACCACTCTAAAAATGTGTATTTTTATAAAACACTGAGGGGGTACGCCAAAGCCTTGATGCAAACGCCTATCCATTCAAGGTGCTTGTCAAATCGGATTTTGTATGATTATAAAGAAAATAGAAAAGTTAAGCCACTTCGGGCGGAGGAGAACATAAAGAAAGGTAAACGGAGAGTAGCACCGCATCGGGTGCAACTATTTCATTTTTGAGCTTGGTAGAGATTTTAGGGCAACAATCAACAAGAACATAAATATCGTTTGGAATATAGTCTTTCAAAAAGCTTTTTATGAGTTGTTTCAATGGAGATTTGTTATTATCCGATTGTTTTGTAACAGTTTGTGCTTCGACGATATGACTAAAATTCTGGCGCAATTCATCTTGGCGCATATTAGGAAGGTAAAATAACTGTAAGGTATTATTGATTATTCTTTTTTTAATAATATGGTATGTTTTCCCTTCTAATATCAATTCATTGTCCACATATTCAAAATCAGTATTTTGAATAGCAGCGTAATCTACCAATTTATAAGACATTACTTGGAAGGCACTTTCGGGAAGGTCTTGCAAATAATCAATACGATTTTTTTGCTGCTCATAGCTAAATAATATATAATACCCGAAGGCATTATACAGCAACAAAGCAAGAAGCGATATGGACACAATTTTTTTCACGAAACAAAAGTAATATAAAAATCTTAACGCAATATGCGTCACTCACAAAATATTGAAATTTCATCAAACTTTTCATTCCTTTCATGCACATGCACTCTAAAATAGGCTATACTAAATCTCAAACACAACAGGCGCGTTCATCATTTGATATTTTACATTCAAAACACTCGCATTGATATACGTCGTACTAATCGTTTCTTCAATGCCATATGCCTCATGTATATGCCCACATATAAAAAATTTAGGTTTGATGCGCTTTACCACCTGCCTCAAGTCCTCACAACCTACACTGTTGCCATATACCGTTTTGTCGAGAATACCCGCAACGGGTCCGTGCGTGATGAGTATATCCGTTTCTTTCGGAATGAGTTCCCAATGTTTCAATATCTCATAGCCGCGTTTGCGATTGAAAGCCCAATCGTAAAACCACGGCTGTACAGGCGAACCCCAAATATGGATGCCTTCAATCGTCACGCCGCTGTCGTTGAGGTATATCACATTGTCAGGAATTTTGGTAGCTATATAGGATTTTGCACGCCCTTCAAAAAAGAAATCGTGATTACCAGCAATAAATATTTTATGCGTAAAAGGTTGATTTTTAAACCATTCTAAAAATTCTACAACTTCATGTTCCTCGCCTCGTTTCGATACATCACCCGCGTGGATGAGCATATCACCTTCGGGCAATTGCAATTGATTGTGGAACCCGTGGGTATCGGATATGGCGACAACTTTCATTATTGATTATTTTACAAATTAAAACAGCCACTAATTACACTAATTTACACTAATATTTTCTATAAAAAGGCAAATATTATATTAGTGAAAATTAGTGCAATTAGTGGCTGTGCATTACAAATAAAAAAGTCCAAGAGTAGATGTAAACCCTTAGACTTTCTATATAGCGTTATCTATGCGTTTTACGCTCCAATTTCTCTTAATTCTATCGTTTCGCCTTCGTCAACGCCTTTTTTGCGGTTGCGATACCACATATAAGCGATGCCGCCAACAAGCAAATAAGGCATCATCATCAGTGACATAATACCCGCGTTCATGCCTAAGCCTTGATTGCCACCGTTTTGCAGGTTACTATGCAAACCCGCTTTACACATGGCACATTGTGCATCGAGATTTGACATTGATACAAATAATAGGGTAATAATAGTAAGCCCCCACCTCAGTCCCGCTTGCATTGGGATTTCGTTTCTCAATATTTTAACTATTTTAGTAGTCATTTTCTATAAAATTTAAGGCAAAATTAAAGATTTTTAAGCAAAATAGCAAATTTACACAATCTTATTGCATACACGGTCGCAACATTAAATACACAACAGGACCCGAAATAGAGACATACAACCATACCCAATAGACCCACCGCGCCATTTTTTTATGTTTCTCCACTTGCATCGTATAGCCTCTTATGAACGTAAATAGGATAAAAGGAAAACTTGTAGCGGCTAAGATAATATGCGTAATCAGTATAATAAAATAAACATATCTTATTCCACCCTCTCCACAGTATCTTGTTTCTTTTGTCGTAAAGTGATACAACACATACATCAAAAGAAACAGAAAAGAAGACGTTAAAGCAACAAATATCATGCGCCTGTGCATGACAATATTTTTCAAACGAACAAAGTACAAGGCAGCTATCAGAAATACGGCAGCCATTGCATTCATCATTGAATAAATAGCGGGTAGGAACGAGAAATCAACTCCTAAATCAATTTTAACGCTACGCATAATTACTACCAATGCAATAACGGCAATCGAGACAATGGTCGCCCAAAAATTGAGCTTTTTTGCTAAGGCAATATTTTCCATAGACACATTGGTAATTGGTAATAAATAATGAGTAATCTATGACAATTTAAAAATTACCTATTACTCATTACCTATGGTTATTTATCTTTCTTTTCTTTCAATTTTTTCTAATTTCTGTCTTTTTTTGATAGGCATAATAGCAATATGCTCCACCAACATTCGTCTATCGTCTTCGTTGCGCACGTCATAAAAGCGGCGGATGGCTCCTGCAGTATCTACTAAGGCAACATGGTATATATTGGGTAAATTCATTTGAGCAGGTAATTCAGTCCCCCCCCTCAGTATAAACCAAAATTTTCTATCCGTGGGTGTAAACTGTTCGATATAGGGTCTAAAAAAAGCTGTATCATTAGCTAAATCAAAATTGAGATAGGCGAGGTTTTGAACTTCCTCTCTAAATTGCTCGGTTTTGACAATGGGTTTGAGAGCATACAACACCGCTTCGCGGTTCGTTACATCGGTGAAGGAAATGACGCGCACTTTGCCATTATAGTCATCAGAAGTGATGCTTTCATTCTGAAAATTATTGGCTGTAAATGCAGGGAACTTACCAATAATTTGCTTAATGTCTTTATAAAAGATTTTACCCGCTTCAGCCCCTTTCAGATTGACCATGAAGGATATTACGGGAAAAAGTATTAAGACACCCAATACAAATATGGTTTGAATAGACATCTTTGGTTTGCCTTGTGGCGCATTACTATCCATATCGTTTTTTATATTTTAAAACAATATTGTGTATAAAAAGTTGATTTTTTCAATATTTTTGTATAAAGTGCAACGGAACACTGTTCCGTCGGGCGAAACCGACAACAAGGGAGCAGCGTTCCGTTGCACTTTTAAGAACTATAATAAAAAAGGCGATGCTTTTTGCACCGCCTTTTTTATATCAATGCCCCCCTGCGGGTTGCACCTGTTTTGTAGTCGGACTACTGGTACTTTTTGTCGTTTTTACCACTTGCTCATGGCTGGTATTGCCATTGTGTGCTCGGCGGCTTTCCCACGAGCTGCCCTCTTGAAAAAAGGCAATAACAGCCCATACCAATAAGCAGCAAGGCAAAAGAACGCTCATCGCTAATCCTTTGACTTCATATGCCATGTGCATAAAGTTATAGACAATCCAATAGGCTTTGTATAATGAAAGACCAATCATTAAAGGATACATAACCAATTTGGGCAACGTAACGCCAGGAATGATATGACCATTGCCGATTAAGGCAATAAGAACCTCACCGATAGTAATGACACCTAATAAAACGAAGCCTCTTTTAACGACTTTTATACCTTCTTCGTAGCTAACCATTGTGTAATGATTTTATATTTTTCAAAATTATTTTTCAAGAAAGGATGTTCCCAGTAACTATAATAAAATAAACTATAATAGATAGAATACTAAGAATACGAATACCCAAACCAAATCTACAAAGTGCCAATAGAGACCAATTTTCTCTACCATTTCGTAGCTATTGCCACGTCTATGGTATAAACCACTCGCCACATTCACCATGATGAGTAAAAGGAATACTACCCCTGATAATACGTGAAAACCGTGGAAACCTGTAATAAAGAAAAACAATGCACCAAAGGCTCTGGGTCCCATACCTAATTTGGCTTTTTGCCCATTGTCATAGAGAACTTCTCGGTCATTAAACTGCAAAACACCGTCTTTATTATATATTTTTTCACCCGTTGTATGGTCTGTTTGAGCATGAAGCAAGTAACCTTCTTTCGCTTTAAACGGAACAGGTGGTAATTTAAGTTCAGCATAACTTACACCATGGTCGTCGTTCAGATATACACCCGATTGCTCATGGCGACCAAATGGGTTGCGCGATACAGAAACACTTTCACCTTGGATTAAGGTTGTCCATTCCCAAGCTTGACAGCCTAAGAAAGCCGCACCGCCTACGATAGTCCACAACATCCACTTGACAACGCCCCTTTTATTGCCTTGATGTCCTTCTTGAACAGCACGCACCATCGTTACCGAAGATACGATGAGGATAAATGTCATAACTGATACGAACATCAATGGTAATTCAGCTTTCGTAAAAGGGAAGGTACGAAAAACGAAATCGGGAACGGGCCAAGATGGGCTACTGAAACGCAAAGTTCCATAAGCTATCAAAAAACCTGCAAACGTAAATGCGTCAGAGAGTAAGAAATACCACATCATTAGCTTGCCATAGCTCGCTCTGAACGGTTCTACGCCACCTTCCCACAAGTTTGCGTCATCGCCGTGGTGGTTATGGTCGTGATGGTGTAAATCTTTTTCTAATGTTAAATCAGAAGCCATTAGTTTGAATATTTTAAAATTGTTCTATCGTAGTTTCGTTAAATATAATTCACCTAACTAATTGATTTTCAATATTTTTTGTGGTGCCAAATTCATTCGGTATATGATGTTGCACTGTGCCCAATAAATTCGGCAGTACAGAATATTAGCTTTGAGACAATACAAAAAATAATAAATAAATCCACAATAAGCCGACAAAATGCCAATAGGTAATCGTTAATTCAAAACGCAATAATCGTTTAGGTGTCGGATTGTATTTCAAACCGAAAGCATGAAATAAAGCGACAATCAAAACAGCAATACCGCCCAAAACGTGTGCCGCGTGAAAACCCGTTAGCACGTACAAAAAGTCTCCCGAAGGATTTAATGTCAAAGGGACGCCAATACTTTTTAACTGTTGCCAACCCATATATTGCGAAACAATAAAGACTAAGCCTAAAATTGCGGTAAAGACTAAACCCGTTTTATAGAGTACTTCGTTGCCTTTTTTGAAACTCAAATAGGATATATGGAGCAAAATACTACTCAAAATGATGATAACAGTGCTGGCAAAAAACATACTCGGCATCTTAAACTCCAACCAGTTGCCCGAAGCGTGGCGTACCACATAAGCACTTGTCCAAGCCGCAAACATCATCGTAATAGAACCACAACCAATCCAGAGGGCGAATTTCCATGGATGAATTTTATTTCTTCTATTGATATATGCAGTATCCATTTTTTTTATGTATTAAAGAGTGTAAAACAATTACCCCCTCAGTATTTTATCGCATTTTCTTCTTGAATATCAAGAAATTACGATTTATAATTTATCTAAATATAAACCTATCAAAACCAAAGGTAAATAGGCTATAGAGTAAAACATTTGAACCAACGCCGTTTTGCGGTTGTCTAATCTATAAAACTGCCAAGCCGCGTAAGCCAAAGCTGAATTAATAACAGTTAAATAAATCGCCGAAATCAAACCTGTTGCTTCTATTAAATACGGAATCCAACAAATAGGAATTAATAACAAAGCATAAATAAAAGATTGTCTGCCCGTATTATTGTCTTTTACCCCATCCTTTGTAGGCAACATTTTGAATCCCGCTTTTTTGTAATCTTCGTCTGCCAACCATGCGATTGCCCAAAAATGAGGGAATTGCCAAATGAATTGCATCGCAAATAGAGCCAATGCTAATATCGTAACCGTCCCATTTTGCGCAGCTGTACAGCCAATTAATACTGGTAATGCGCCTGGTATTGCGCCAATCGTTACAGAAAAATTAGATATGCGTTTCATAGGTGTATAGACAAAAGCATACAAAATCAAGGATACCATGCCCAAAAATGCCGTAATTGGACTAAAAAAAGCCAATAATGAAACACCTACAAGGCTCAACAATCCCGAAATTAATACACCTTCTGATACACTCATTCTGTCAGCAGCGATTGGGCGGTTCTCAGTACGTTGCATCAACTTATCGAAATCTTTTTCTAATACTTGGTTCAAAGCACTGGCTGCACCTGATGTTAACAGCCCACCTAAGAAAAGAATAATTAATTCTAATAAAATAGCTTCCCCTTCTAAGGCTATGATATATGCCATCACTGCCGAAAACACAACGGTTAGAGAGAGTTTGAACTTCATCAGAACACCTATATCTCTAATTTTTTCTATCAAACCCACGTTAATCGTGGCTGTTGCTGTTTTTATATTAGACACTTTGATTTTTTTTATCCTAATTTCTGCCTAAACTTTCCAAGAGTTTTGAACCCTTGGAAAGTTATACAGTAATATTATTAATGATCACTTGGTGTTTCACCTGACTTCAATGGCTCAATTTGCGGTATATATTCAATACCATCTTTACCATAATCATATGCCCAACGATGAACAACGGGTAATTTATCGCCCCAGTTACCATGCCCCGCGTGGATAGGCGTTGTCCATTCCAACGCATTTGAATTCCAAGGATTCTTATCTGTCATTTTCTTGCCTTTCCATATACTCCAAAAGAAATTAACAACAAATAATACCTGCAAGCCAAATACAATGATTGCAGCTGTTGTGATAAATTGATTTGTGCCATCAAAATGCTTGAAAGCATCGAAAGTATCGAAGCTATAATAACGACGAGGTACACCAGCCAAACCAATATAATGCATAGGCCAGAATATTGCATAAGCCCCAATAAGAGTACCCCAGAAGTGGATTCTACCCAACGTTTCATTCATAAAACGACCATACATCTTAGGAAACCAGTGATAAATACCCGCGAACATACCAAAAAACGCTGCAATACCCATTACAATATGAAAGTGAGCAACAACGAAATAAGTATCGTGCTGTGGAATGTCTATCGCAGAGTTACCTAAGAAAATACCCGTCAAACCACCAGAGATAAACATTGATACGAAACCAATAGAAAATAATGACGCAGAATTGAAGCGCATATTACCACCATATATTGTCGCAATCCAGTTAAATACTTTTACAGCCGATGGTACAGCGATAATCAAAGTGAAGACTACGAAGAAGTTGGATATGAACGGATTAACACCCGACATAAACATATGGTGTGCCCATACGATGAACGATAAGAAACCAATCGCCAAAATAGAATATACCATTGCACGATAGCCAAATATTGGTTTACGTGCATGCGTCGCTAGTACTTCTGATACTAAACCCATTGCTGGCAAGATGATGATATACACCTCGGGGTGACCCAAGAACCAGAATAAGTGCTGATACAAGACGGGGCTACCACCTATATTTTCAAGTGGCTTACCACCTATAAAGATTTCACTCAAATAAAAACTTGTACCCAATCCACGGTCAAACATCATTAAGAAGAAAGCCGAAGCCAATACAGGAAATGACAAAAGACCCAGTATAGCAGTTACCAAAAACGCCCATATGGTTAGTGGCATACGCCACATTGTCATACCCTTTGTACGCAAGTTGATGATGGTTGTAATATAGTTGATACCGCCTAATAGTACAGATACAACAAACAAAACTAAACTTACAACCCAAAGTGTCATACCTGCCCCCGAGCCAATTGAAGCTTGTGGCAATGCAGAGAGGGGAGGATATGCTGTCCAACCTCCTGAGAAAGGTCCTGTGTTTAAGAAAAGTGAATAAAACATCACGATACTTGACATAAAGAAGAACCAATATGACAACATATTGAGGAACCCAGATGCCATGTCACGTGCGCCAACTTGCAATGGAATGAGTAAGTTCGAAAAAGTACCCGACAAGCCCGCTGTCAATACAAAGAACACGATGATCGTACCGTGCATCGTCACCAATGCATAGTAAAACTCAGGTTCGAGTTTGCCAATGCCCGTTTCAGCATTAACAACAATCCATTTTCCTAAAAGAGGCTTCAACCACGAAAGGTCTGCCTCTGGGAAGCCCAATTGCAAACGGAAAATAATTGACATAGCCGCACCAATCAATGCCCAAATCATCCCTGTAATAAGGAATTGCTTGGAAATCATCTTATGGTCGGTACTAAAAATATAGTGAGAAAAGAAATTAGACTGGTATTTATCACCATGGTGGTGGTCATGGAACCCATCGCTCCAACCAGCTTCTTCAATCATTACTTCCGCGTCTTTGTAAGTAGCGTTAGCCATTTTTGCCAAATTTTTATTTTATTTGAAGGACAATATAATCCTAAAATTTTTTATAAATTGCGCTTAGAGGGTTTACATATAGTACCTTGGGTTACCCCCTCAGTATTTTTCATGAATATATTTCAATATAAAACATCTGAAACTTAATTCGCGTCAGTTGCCGTTGCAGACTTAGATTCTTCAACCGCTGGTACCTCTGCCGTGTACCAAGAGTAGCCTTTACCCTCTAACTTTCCTTTTACGTTTTCTTCGAAAAATGGCTTTTTATCTTCCAACCATTTATCATACTCTTCTTGAGACACAATTTTAATAACACGACGCATGGAGAAGTGACCTTTACCACATAATTCCATACAAGCCAGTTCATAATTGAATGCTTCCCATTTTTTTGGACTTGTAGGGTCTTCTGGGTCACTTGGAATACTATAAGCTGGATTTTTCTTCAAATTCAAACGGTATTCTTCGGTAGTCATTGTCGGCGTGAAAACGAAATAAGTTGGTAAGCCTGGAATTGCATCCATTTTTACAGAAAAATGTGGCGCACCAAAATTGTGTAGTACGTCTTTTGAAGTAATACGTACACGAATTTTTTTACCCTTTGGCAACACAATGTCGTCAGGTGTTAAAAAGTCATCTTGACTTGCAGGATCATCGAAATTGATACCCAAATCATTAACACCTGGGGTTATATTTTTGAAATATTTCTCCCCTATTATTTTATCTTTACCAGGATAACGTATTTCCCACGCAAATTGATAAGCGGTTGCTTCAATCTCTACATAATCGTCGCCTGGGCTAACATCCGCCATCGCATCATTCCAAGCTGACAAGCCGAAAATAACAAGACCACACATAACTAAAGCGGGTATAGCCGTCCAAATTTTCTCTAACTTATGGTCATCGGGAATAAACAACACCTTACGACCTTTTTCAGCCTTATATTTGTAAGCATACCAGAATAAGGCAATGTGCGTAAGGACAAAGACGATACCTGTAAAAAACAAAGTGATGTTGAAAATACCATGTATTTTCCCACCGTGTATAGAGGCGTGGGGCAAACCATATCCTAACATATAGTCCTTGTAGTACCATGCCGAGCCTACACAGAAAACCAAAAACGCCACGAGGAAGAATAACCCCATTTTTGCATTGAAGTTGTCGCTTTCGCGTTGCGCAGCTTCTTCACCTCTTATCGCAGAGGATAATTCGCTGATTTTACCAATTTGTACTGCTACAATAATCAACAGTACCACACTTGCTAAGACAATTAAAGCCGTCATACTTATATATTTTTGCTATATTTTTTTGCAAATTTAGAACCTATTACATCAATTTTAGAATAGTAAAATCATTAAAAATCTGATTAGACTTAATCTAAATAACTGATATTCGCCACTATTGTTAAACATCTATACCCCTCAGTATTTTTACTCGAAAAAAAGAGAAAAAAGTTATACTTGATGATGCAATGTTTCCTCCAAATAAGGGTCTTTGGTTGGAACGAGATTGGCTTTTTCCAAACGCGTAAATACAAACCAAGTAAACAACGCACCAAAGCCCAAGAAAATACCAATTTCTAACAAACCCGGAATGCCATAACCTACCGTCATATCAGGCGTATAATGGAAAAACTCTGCATTATTCGTCGCAGCCAAAGCGTCCATTGCAGGGGTTTCGGAAGCGGCTTTTAAGATATGCCCGGCTTGCTCAGTACCATGTGCAGCTACATCATGCGCACCAGTTGCAGCATGTTCGGTTGTGGTTGCAGCGTGTGAAGCACCTTCAGTACCGTGACCCACCGCTGAATGTGCGCCATGTTCGGCATTGTGCTTCAATACTTCTTTGTATGGACCTATTTTAATCATTTGGAAAAAATCCCACCAATGACCGAACAAAACCAAAGAAGCGGCAAAACCCAAAGAACCCCATTTGCGTTTTGTATCGTTGCGCACAAGTATTAAAAATGGCAACACGAAGTTCATTATCAGATTACCATAGAACAATACAGGGAACTCGCCCATGCGCTGACGATAGTAAATCGTTTCTTCACCTATGTTCGCATACCAAATCAACATATATTGAGAAAACCACAAATACGTCCAAAATATAGAGAAAGCAAATAAGAATTTACCTAAATCATGTAAATGCTCCGTTGTTACTTCTTCTAAATAACCTTTTGATTTCAAATACAAAATAAATAAAATCGTAATTGCCACAGCACTCACCCACCAGCTTGCAGTTGTGTACCACGCATACATCGTTGAATACCAATGTGGGTCAATAGACATCATCCACAACCAAATGGCGGCAGCACTTGTAAAACCAGCAATGGGCAAAAAGGCAGCTCCCCAAACTTTCATGCGGTTGTACCAAGGATAATCAACACCACTTGAATTACTTTCATCTTGTGCTAATGACAGCGCACGGAATTTCGTGGCAAAAAACCACCACACTAAGCCAAAACCTAATGCAACACAGTAAAAGCCGACATTCAAAAAGGCTGCTTTACCCTGTAATATCTTATCCGTTTGAACGGCTGGGTTAGTCGTATCCATCCAGTGATATATATCATGTATGTGCATCATACCCGCAACGCCTACGATAGCGATGCCTGCCAAACCAATCGGCAAATATAAACTCATGGCTTCCCATATACGCTTAAAGGCTGTATGCCAACCCGCATATATCGTAATAGTTGCCGCTATTGCAAATGTTGCAGTAAATGCTATACCCGTAAAGAATGTAGCATTATGCAACAAATTTGTCCAAAAACGAAGGTGATGACTATTAGGTGCAGGGTCATCAAAGTACGACACTACCAAGCATATCGCACCCAAAGCCATTAATCCAAACAGCACATTTCTTTGTCTCGCCTCTAATGTAAACTGTTTCATATTTTTTTTATGATAAATGATAAATTATGAAAGATGATTTTTTTCGTAAAAGTTTGATAATCAAAATTTTATCTCAATCAGCTTTTATTTTTTCTAAATAATATAATATTCAATTGAAAACATCTTTAATGCCCTTAATGTGCCGCCCCCTCAGTATGTTGGGCTGCTTTGGCTGGTGTAGATGTTGTAGAAGTAGAAATTGTCGCAGATTTTGTTACCGTTTTAGCTTGATTAACCGCCTTTTTAGCAGCATTCGCCAATTGATACATCGAATCGGAAATAGCAAAAGTTGGCTTGAAAGTGTTCCATTTTTCATCATAACGCTCACCCTTTTCAGCAGCTTGACAAGCACGGATATAATGAATAACATTCCAACGTTCTTCATAACTCAATTTGTCTGTATAAGCACCCATAACGTTTTTACCATACATGATAGCGTGATACAACCGACCATTATTACCATTTACAAAAGTATCTAATAACAGATTGGCTGGTTGCGCAGGGTATTTACCGTCATCACGCACCAAATAGCCATTGCCTCCCACTTTGTCACCATGGCAAATACCACAGAAGATAATCCACAATTGCTTACCTTGTTCCAAACCCTTCTTCGTGATAGGGAAAGGATTCATTACTATTTCCTTTGTCGCTCTTGTGCGTTCTTCTTCTGAGTCTGTATAGTAATATGGTACATTACCATTTAGGGGAGTTGCTATGCCACTGCCGCCTGCCATAGCTATTCGTGCGTCTGCCCCGCGTGCTGAAATGCCCACGTAACCACGTGAAATTGAGCCGTTGACAGGCTTTCGGGGTGTACCCCACAATTGATTAACAGTTTTCACACTACCCTCATTCCATGTGTGTAGCGAATACTCATCCAGTTTATTGGCTTCGTATGAAACGGCGTGTGCCATATCGGGCATATATTCATGCCCAGTACTGTTGCCCTCCGCTTGAGAACAAGATTGGAAAACATAAGCTATTATCGCCAATGCTATGATGCTACCAAATATTTTTTTGCTCATATTTTTGAGTATTGTGCAGTCATTTTTAAAATTGACTACATTATATATTTCAATAATTCAAATTATCAATTAAACAGCTTAAATGCGTTTCGTGTTTACTTCTGCTGCACCTGTATTGCTGAAGAATCCCTTAATTTTTTCTACCTCTGATGAACTGGCACCGCTAACATCGAAAGCGATGCAGAACTTATCATCCGTAATTCTATCATCTAATGTAGGGTTTGTGATACCCGGTCCCATACCACATATCGTATAGAAAGTGACCACCATACCAATTGACGCGAACAATACTGTCAATTCGAAGGTTACAGGAATGAAAGCTGGAACGGGCCAATAAGGTTTGTTACCAAATATGATAGGCCAATCTTTATAAAATGCCCATGACATAAAGCCCAAAGCTGTTGCCATACCCGTTAGTCCGTACCAAAACCCCGCACGATGTAACCGCGATTCAGCCAGTCCTAAAAGTGGATCAAGACCATGAACAGGAAATGGTGAAAAGACATCCCAAATATCAATGTGCGATTTGTTGGCGTTTTTAACAGCACTCAGCAATTCGGTCTCGTCATTATAAAGACCGAATAATATTTCTTTATTATAAAATTTCATTTCTAAATGTTGAATGATAAATGATACGTTTTATCTTTCTGTATATACCCCTCAGTATTTTCAATAAAAACTGAGTTAAAATGCTACCTATTAATGGTGTCCATGACCGTGACTATGCTCATGCTCATCCTCATCATGCACATGATGCAAAGCATGGTCAGCAACAGTATTTTTCTTGATATATTGATCGCCCATCGTTTTTAAGATAGACTTAACCTCAGCGATAGCTACAACTGGCGCCATACGAGAAAATATTAAGAAACAAGTAAAGAACAAGCCTAAAGAACCAACAAACAAACCAATTTCTACCCA
>JAYVKQ010000155.1:0-7793 GCA_043768285.1 Saprospiraceae bacterium
AATCGCCCTTCGGATGCCACCATAATGTTAATTGCTAAACCTTTAACCTTGTAACTTTCCGCAAAATTATAGCATTAAATACATACTGACAACTAAACTCGCGCTTATTTGTGGATTTGTTAAAAAAAATAAATTTTACAACCCTTTTTTAAAATAATTGCAAATAATGCCCATAGAAATTAAAATATGTCGTAAAATTGCAGCAACAATAAGAATTTTTAGGCAGGAAGCCACTAACAACAAGAATGTATGCGAAATAGACCAATCGACATCTTATGCGTCGGCGAACTGCTGATTGACATAATCACTAAGGATTTTGTCGAAACGATAGATGAAGCCGATACTTTCAAGCGGTTGCCGGGCGGTAGTCCCGCCAATCTGGGTATGAATATGCAACGGCTGGGCAATAATGTCCGTCTTGTATCTACCATTGGGCGCGATGATATGGGCAATTTTTTACGTCGTTTTGTTCAAAATTTAGGTTTAGAAACCACCTCTTTAAGGCAAATAGCAACGCCAACAACCTTGATATTGGTAACCCGCTCACGCGAAGTTTCTAATTTCGAAGCCTATCGTGGTGCTGATTGTCGCATTAGCGAGAGCCAATTGAGTGATGATTTATTACAAAAAACCTCTGTTTTTCATACCACCTGTTTTGCCTTATCCAAAAAACCAGCGCAGAAGACCATCTTGAATGCAGCAAAACGTGCTGTGGCTTTGGGTGTACGTCTGAGTATTGATGTAAATTATGCGCAAAAAATATGGCAAAACCAAGCAGAAGCACAACGCATAGTTGCCGAGTATTGTCGGCACGGGGCTTTTGTGAAATGTAGCGAAGTAGATTGGGAACGCCTGATGGGTTCACCTTTGACCGATGCACAAGCGGCGGTGCGGCACTTTATTAAATTAGGCGCAGGCGAAGTTTGTGTTACACTCGGCGGTGATGGTTGTTGGATTGGCTCAAATACTGAGGGGGTGCATTTTTTGCCCACGCGACCCGTTGATGTGAAAGATACCACAGGTGCAGGTGATGCCTTTTGGTCAGGTTATTTAACGGCGCGGCTCGATGGTCATAGTATTTTGAATGCTGCCAAAGCTGGTCGACGCATGGCAGAATTAAAATTGGGACATTTTGGTCCCTTACCAGCAAAAGTAGAAAAAGAGACTATTTATGAAGATATTAAACAAGCGAAATTGATTAATGCTTAACGAAACACCTGATATAGGCTTACTTCTGGAATTTGATAATCCTCATAAAGCGTGGGGTCAAGCGCAATCGTTTTACCTGTACCATGTTCAAATATAGCGTTGAAATGAAATTCTGATGGAAATCGCTTGCCCAAGCGTGGGTTCGAGCGTACATCATTCACCTTCGTTTTTTTTAAAAAACATTGACCTACCAAATGGCGACAATCATAACGCGTATTGATATTGCATCTTTGAAGCAAATAATCGCATACCGTATTGTAAAAAGCCGAATAACCAACATCGTTGGCAACACCCATTTTAAAGGTTAAGTTTGGATTAATCGTCTTGACTGTATCCGAATAAGCTAATGCATCTGAGGTGATTTTTTCAGCAACATAAGCAATTTGGCGCAAATCAGTGATTCCTCTATTCAACACGTCGGGATGAAATAAGATATAATTTTCGAGGTCTTGTTCTATCAAATACTCCAATGGATAATATTTCTCGAGCATATACGTTATTGAACCTCTGAAAAGTTGTCCCCTCAGTAATAAACAAACAATACCTATGCAGCCCAAAATGGCGAGCCGTTTTTTAGAAAGTCTAAATTTTATTTTAATCGGTTGTGTAGGCATGGGTTACTTGTTGGTTGGCAAATGAAATTTAAAGATATGCTTTTTTATCATAAGTTAAAAATATATTATACGATAAATAAATATGTTTTGTTGAATAAAAAAATAGACGTACATTGGTACTGTTTTTGACATTTATTATGAGATTTATTCATGTTTAAATTCACTATTTTGAGAAAATTACGCTTGCTTTTTATACTTTTTGTCTTATCTACATCAGCTTACGCACAGCAACCGACTACGAGTGATTTATCCACCCGACCAACCTCTTTTGATGAATATTTGGTTCAATTAGCCTTGAAAAGCAGTCCCGAAGTAGAAGGTGCGGGTTACGAAATTGAAGCCCGTAGGCAGGAGATTGAGTTAGCAAAAAAAGATTGGACACGCAACCTTAATGCGGCAGTGAACTTAAATGATGTCAGTTTGCCTTATTTTTTGCGCTATAATGTAGGTATTGAGGGCATTGATACAGCACGTTTCTCGCGTATTGCGACTTATCCGTTGTGGCAAGTGGGTTTTGGGGTCAATTTTGGTGATTTATTAAACAGGAAACACAAGGTGAAATTTGCTGAAAATCGCCGTAAAATCAGCGAAACCGACCAGACTTTGAAGCGTCAAAAAATTAGAGCTGAGGTTTTAAAAAGGTATCAAGAATATCTTGCAGCGCAGGAGGTTTTGAAAATTAGATTGCAGTCGCTTGATGTCGCAGAGGTGAGTAAAACGCAGATATCTAATCTGTTTTCGGTCAATAAATCAAGTTTTGAAGATTATAACGTAGCTAACAAATCCTATTTTGATGCTTTAGATGGAAAAATGAAAGCCCAATCGGAAGTGAAAATTAAGATTATCGGCTTGGAGGAAATGATAGGGGTGAAGTGGGATAAGGTTGAAGCGTTTAAGGCGACTTATGATAAAAAATAACATTTTATAAAAGTTTCCTAATTCTACTTTGGCACTCTAAAAAAACTACGATTTTTTTCCCACTTGGCAGAACGGGAGGGGTGTTTTTGATTTTCTTTTTATAAAAAATTTTCATTTTATAAAAAATTTTCATTTTTTTTATAAAAAGAAAATCAAAAACCTTCTTGAGTTTTTATAATTTTTAAAGTGCCAAAGTAGAATTAATTAATGCGCAAAATTTAGATAACCCCCTCAGTATTTTTAACCTTTCTCCCGCAATAATGCCACAATTTTCCCCGCATTATCCTCATTAGAAAACCCATTTTTCAATATATGACCACGTTCAGTAACTGACTTAGCGGAAAACTGTACGTTCATATAACTCTCCACGGCTGCCCGTATTTCGCGTGACGTATTTTTGATTTGACAGAGCGTTTCCAAACCAGTATTTTGTATCATATCTCGATTGACGATGCAAAAACGACCCCGATAGAGGGCATTTAGCAACTTTAATTTCATCCCACTTTTTTGAAATGAAAGCAATAAATTAACTTGCGCATTTTGAATCAACTCGTTCATTTTGCCTTCATTCGGATTGGCTTCAAGGCGAATGTTTTCATGCCGTGCTATCTCGCGTTTCAAGCGGTCGGAGGGCTCTTTTCCTGCAATGACAAAGGGGATTTCAATTTTTGAAAAAACATTATTGATTAAATAAAAAGCAACTTTTTCGTTATCAGACACGCTCAATTTGCCATGAAACAGGACATAATTGCCCGTTCCTGTCTTGATTTCTACACCACTATTGGGGTGGAATGGTGGTATATAAACAATACTATTTTCATTCAAATTCTGTGCTTCATACAGTTTTTTATAATACTCGTCATCATCGGGCGAAATGGTTAATATATAATCTGCATATTTAAGTATTTGATTTTCAAATTGTTTTAATTTCAAACTCTCCGTTTTGAAATATATTTTTTTCAAATAGCTATATTCCAATTCTTCCAAGTTGCGGTAATACGCCCATTCGATATTGTGCATCCGCACTATTTTCAAGCGATTTTTTAGTCCTTTATCACTAAGGTAACCGCAGGTGTGCATACCTTCAAATAGGATAGGATGATTATCTAATTTTAGGTTTTTCAATAAGGCATTTTTCATACGTGACGCTGTGATAAACGGCATACCCGTCGCAAAACTATACGCCATACTGAGGGGGGATATGTCGCGCTTGTAGTAATATACTTTTTCGCAATATTGCGCCAACTCGGCTTGGGGTTGCCTATCGCGGTATTGAAAGCAATGTAAAATGACCTTAATACCCGCTTGGTGTAAGGCTTTTACTTTATAAAATACGTCCATCACACCGCCATAATCGGCAGGGAACGGAATATCAAAAGAGACGATGTGAAGATGTTTGTTGTTTATCACGATTTTATTAAAATATTTAGACCATTTAATACCAACAAATTTAACAGAGTTTCTTTCTTTTGCAAAAATTTATTTGCGCCTCAATACGATGTCCAATTGAGAATACAGTTTACAATTGGCGGTCATTAATGTTCAAAGGATTTTTACGAATTGTCTATATAGACCTTGTGTGTAGGTTTAGTAAACGGAAATTGATTTTTTTTTGAAAAAAAAATCAATTTCCGTTTACTAAACCTTTGTCGAAAAATATTGTAAATTATTGAAAACCAGTGTTTTATTTCTAAAAAATTTAACGAATACTCTTGAAAGGCAATAAGAATAGGCAAAATACTGAGGGGGTACAAAAAATCTCTAATCTCATAATCTCTAATTATAACAATATGAAATTAAAAATATACCAAGCCGATGCTTTTACAAGCCGCTTATTTGGGGGCAACCCCGCCGCACTTGTGCCTTTAAGAAAGTGGTTGCCCGACAGCGTTATGCAAAATATCGCTATCGAAAATAATTTGGCAGAAACAGCTTATATCATCCCAACCGATGGTGATACAGATTTTCATTTGCGCTGGTTTACGCCAACTTATGAAGTGCGTTTGTGTGGTCATGCGACGTTGGCTACGGCACATATTCTTTGGACGCATTTGGGTTTTCAGAAAGATGTCATTGCCTTTCAATCGTTAAGTGGCATTTTACGTGTCACACGAGAGCCGAATGGCTATACCCTTGATTTTCCTGTGGATATACTGAGGGGTGGTGATGAAGCGGCAAACATAATTGAAAAAGTATTGCATATCAAACCTTTAGAAATATTTAGAGGTAAAGATGATTATATGGCTGTGCTGCCTTCGCAACAGGATATTGAAAATCTAAAACCTGATTTCGCCTTATTAAGAAAATTGGATACAAGGGGTTTGATTGCTACCGCAAAGGGCGATACAGTGGACTTTGTATCACGCTGTTTTTTCCCCGAAGCAGGTATTGAAGAAGACCCTGCCACGGGTTCAGCGCATACAACTATGACCCCTTATTGGTCTGAAAAATTAGGCAAAAAGACCATGGTAGCCCAGCAAATTTCGCCGCGCAAAGGTGATTTGGTGTGTACGTTGAAAGGCGATAGGGTTTTTATAAGTGGTAATGCTGTCACGTATATGATTGGGACTATTTTTATATGAATTATGAATCTAAGAAGGATAATACTAAACTACTGTACAATACATATTTATAATATATAAAAGATTAATTTTTAAATATTTAAAATCAATGCTTTATATATTTTGAATAGTTATTGTACAGTAGTTTAGGAAAATACTTCATATTTTATACTTCATACTTCATACTCTGCACTTCATTTGGATTTTTATGATAAACCCTTTATATTTGCGCGGCTAAGACTAAATAAACCAATTTTTTATCATTATCTAAAGAAAAATCAGGAAAAATGAGTGAAATTATCAATGTTCACGCGCGTGAAATTCTCGATTCGCGTGGCAATCCGACAGTGGAAGTTGAAGTAATGACTGAAAATGGGGCAATTGGTAGAGCTGCCGTTCCCTCTGGTGCCTCTACGGGTACGCACGAAGCCGTAGAATTGCGCGATGGCGACAAAAGCCGCTTTTTGGGTAGAGGTGTTACGCAAGCCGTTGCTAATGTAAACGGTGTGCTTTGTAACGAGTTGATTGGCTTAGACATTTTTGAGCAAAGAGCGATTGATAAATTGATGATAGAAATGGACGGCACCGACAACAAAGGAAAGTTTGGTGCGAATGCCATATTGGGTATCTCTTTGGCAGTAGCAAAGGCGGCGGCTGTTGAATGTCGCCAACCTTTATATCGCTACTTGGGTGGTGTGAATGCACACGTATTGCCTGTGCCATTGATGAATATCCTTAATGGTGGTTCTCACGCCGACAATAGTATTGATTTTCAAGAGTTTATGATTATGCCTGTGGGCGCAGATACTTTTAAAGAAGCGTTGCGCATGGGTGTTGAAACATTCCACGCCTTGAAAAGTGTATTGAAGAAGAAAGGCTATTCTACAAACGTAGGTGACGAAGGCGGTTTTGCACCCAATATCAAAAGCAATGTAGAAGCGATTGAAATTGTTTTGCAAGCGATTGAAGCGGCTGGGTATCGCCCAGGTGAAGATATGATGATTGCAATGGATGCTGCTGTGAGTGAAATGTATGATGCGGCAACAGGCTTGTATAGTTTCCATAAATCGTCGGGTAAGAAAATTACCAGTCAAGAAATGGTGGCATTTTGGGTTGATTGGGCAGGTAAGTATCCTATTCTAAGTATAGAGGATGGTTTGGCAGAAGACGATTGGGATGGCTGGGCTTCGATAACTAAAGAAATAGGTAGTAAAATTCAATTGGTGGGCGATGATTTATTCGTAACCAACGTGGATAGATTGCAACGCGGTATTGATGAAGAAATTGCTAACTCAATTTTGATAAAAGTAAACCAAATTGGGTCATTATCTGAAACGATTGATGCTGTCAATTTGGCTACCCGCAATGGTTACACGAGCATTATGAGCCACCGTTCAGGCGAGACTGAAGACGTAACAATTGCAGATTTGGCAGTAGCATTGAATTGCGGTCAAATCAAAACAGGTTCTGCAAGCCGTAGTGATCGGGTCGCTAAATACAACCAATTGTTGCGTATCGAGGAAGAATTGGGTTCAATGGCGGTCTATCCGGGTCGTGCTTTATTGGGATAAATTTTCGCTGAAAATGCGTTAAAATACTGAGGGGGTAACATTGTTGCAATGTTGCCCCTTATTTTTTCAAAGTGCAACGGAACGCTGTTCCGTTGTGTGTATCCAATCTCAACAAAATTGTCTTCTATTACACTTTTTACAAAATTTTCAAGTATTTTGAAAAAAAGTGTAAATTTGCCCATATTCATCATTCATCATTATCCACCATGTCAAAAAGCAAAGAACGCACAGTTATAAACCCCTTCAAACCCTTGATAAACCAATTGCCCAATGGTTTGAAAAATCGCTATTTGCTGGTTTTGCTGTTGTTTATGTTGTGGATGCTATTTTTTGACAAAGCAAGCGTATTGACGCAGGTGAAACTTGTCAAAACGGTTAGGAACCTACAAACCGATAAGGTATATTACAATCAAAAATTGATAGAAGTGCAGCGCGAAAAAGCGGATATTCAGAACAATCCCGAAAAGTTTGCGCGTGAGCATTATTATATGAAAGCTGCCGATGAAGATGTTTTTGTGATTGATGATAAGAAATAGTTTATAGCGGATAGTTGATAATGGATAATAAAAAAAACGAGTAATGGTCTACCATTACTCGTTTTTTATTATTAGCCATTACATTACTCACATTAGCAAAAGGAATTTAGTCATTGTTTTTCATATCACGTAGGGCGATTAAAATCGCCCCCTATTGATGGGTGTTCGTCATGGTGAAAATCAATAGCGGGCGATTTTAATCGCCCTGCGTGATATGAAAAACAACGCACAAATTTATTTTTTATTAAACGTTAATTTTTTATATTAAAAATATTTATATTTTATAATAAATTGACAAACAAGTATTTATATTTAAAAACTATCAACTATCAACTATCAACTATCAACTATCAACTATCAACTATCAACTATCAACTATCAACT
>JAYVKQ010000156.1:0-3907 GCA_043768285.1 Saprospiraceae bacterium
AATCGCCCTCTATTGATAGGTTTTCGTGGTCAAAATCAATAGCGGGCGATTTTAATCGCCCTTCCGATGTCACCATAATGTCTATATACGGAATTGCTGGTGAAAAATATGAGCGCGTTTCGCGCCATCAAGCTCTGCATGACTGAGGGGTATAGGTGCCAGACGTTTTGGAAACGTCAGACACTTCACTTTCCCGCAAAATTAACAAATTATATCAAAAACGGTTTTGAGATATATTAGTTATCTTTTTTATCGCCTCATAAACCACTGCCGCCGTTTTTTCCCAACTAAATTTCAAACGCTGTATGCGCCCATTTTCAATCAATTTTTCACGTAAAATGGGGTCTTTTTCAACGTTTTCCATTGCTTGTGCAATCGCTTCAATATTCTCTGGATTAACTAAAATTGCCGCTTCTCCCGCGACTTCGGGCATCGAAGTTCTATCAGATGTGATAATCGGCACATCGCAGTGCATGGCTTCTAAGAGTGGTACGCCAAAACCTTCAAACAGCGAAACGTAAACCATAGCCAATGCAGAAGCCGTTAAACTTGCTAAATCTTCTTCTTTGATATAGCCTGTAAATATAATATCTTTTTTGAATTTTGCGTCATCATAGGCAGATTTTACGGCTCCTGTTTGCCATGCAAAACGTCCGCATATGACGAGCTTTGTAGCGGTATTATTTTGTTTTTTATATAAATCGTAGGCTTCAATCAAGCGATGTACGTTTTTTCGCGGGTGGACTGCGCCTACGTATAGGAAGTAATCTGTATCATCTGTATATCTTTTTTTAATATCATTTTGCTCAAAAATACTGAGGGGGGTATAGTTGTCACGACAACCATTATAGCATACTGATATACTATCTTTTTTAATATAGGGATAATGCTCTAATACATCTTCTTTTGTGAAAGTTGAAACGGTAAGGATATGTGCGGCTTTTTTTACAAAACGGGGCATATAGTAGCGGTAATATTGCCTAAATATCCACGAATTATTATCCGAAAAATGCGCGTAGGCTATGTCATGCACCACCAATACTGAGGGGGTGCTTGTGTTTAAAGTCAAAAAATTGTCGGGGGAGAAAAAAACGTCCGCTTTATATTTTTTTAAGGCTCGCGCTACTGACCATTCAAACCATGCTATGAATAAAAAAGGATGGCGGGCAGGTGGGAATAGCACCACAGGCGTGATATTTTCAGCAAAAACAAAACGGGCATCAAAAGGGCGGTCAAAAAGAAAGATAAACTCGTGTTCGGGGTGCGCAACAACCATTCGTTTTAAAACCTCATAGGTGAAGTAGCCTATGCCTTCTAACTTGTTGGGCAATAAAAAACGGGTATTAACGGCAATTTTCATACAGTCTGTATTAACAGTATTTTCATTATTCAGTCAAGTGTTTTTTCTTTGTAAAGAATGTCATTAGGTTTTTAGGATTGAGTTGTTGCACCAATTTAGAAGGGTCAAAATTGATAAATTTATAATCATTCAAAGCGCGGTACGTCAATATAGCGGCGATAGGAACCATAATGAAAAGAGGTATCCAAGCTGCCATGACGGACGATATTTCGTTGGCATTTTTAAGGTTTTTACAGTAAATAATGCCAACCGTATAGACCATAAAAAAGCCAATAGCGACCAAAATAGGCATACCAAAACCACCTTTTTGAATAATTGCCCCCATAGGTGCACCAATGAAAAGAAACACCATACAGATTAAAGCATAATCGTATTTCAAGTGCATTTCGTATTGAAATTTCCCCGCGGCTTCTCTCAAATCTTTGATTTGTCGCATCGAATTGTCGGCAGTTGTCACAACCGCACGGGCTTTGGTTTCAGCCTCGGTGATAAAGGAAGTCCTTTCCCATACTGGCAGGGAAGGCTCGTAATCATAAAATTTTTGCGTAATTTTCTTATTGATAAAAGTATCTTTAGTAGGCTTAACAACAACAATTGGCGCAGGTATGGTATTCGGTTTGCCAAAGGGTGTACCATCTAAGCTGGCTTTTGTAAATGAATCGCGTTGGCTTTTTGCTTCATTAACAGTTAAAGATTGGTTGGCTTTTTGTTCAGAAATAACCGTTGTTTTGGCTGTCAAATCGGAAGTAAGCGTATCTATTTTAGTTGTTGTATCTTTATTGGGGCGAATAGGTTTATACGAAAACTGATTGCCCACTTCGCGTTTCATTTGGTCTAATATTACAAAACGGGTGTCCCAAATGGAATCAGCCGAGCGTTTCAACGCCCAACTATTCTTCATTTTTTGGTGGTTTTTAAATAAATCTTCATCCGTTTTGCGTCTATCAAACTCGGTAAGGTCAAATATTTTTTGCCATTTTTTGAAATGCAAACGCACGAATGGGTAGCGGTTGTTTTGCGTACTTGTGCCACCTGTATTGCCTGTTGTTTCTTTATACTGCACGCCGTCGTATAGGTTCATGACGATAAATTGCTTATCATCGGTATTGAACATTTCGCCTTTTTTTGCTATCGTTTCGTCAATTTGGTCGTTATTATAGCTTTTATTGCCCGAAATCATGATATTCTCAAGCGTTTTACCATCACTGTGCTTTTTGCCGATGCGCATGGTGCGGTCTTGAAATTCATCGTTGAAAACGCCTTCTTGTAGGTTTAACGTGGGGCGCGATTTGCGAATATCGTAGAAACGGGCGTAAAATTTTAAATTCGCCCACGGGATAACTTGCTCTGAAATATATATTGAAAAAACAGTAATAAAACTCACTGCCATAAATAACGGGCGCAAAATTCGTGTCAAACTCAAGCCCGCCGATTTGAAACTTGATAACTCGTAGCGTTCTGCCAAATTGCCCATTACCATTACTGTTGAAAGCAAAACGGCAATCGGCAAAGCGGTAGGTACGAGGGTCATTGACATATAAAAAATCAATTCCGTTACTTCAAATATCGTCAAACCTTTGCCCATAATATCGTCAATATAGACCCACAATACTTGCATTATCAATACAAATAAAGCGATACCGAAAGACACCACAAAAGGCGGCACAAAGGATTTGATGAGATATTTATCTATTATTTTCAAGCGAATAGAGATTTTGAGATTAGATATTGGAGATTATGAGATTAAAGATTATCAAATCTCTAATCTCATAATCTCCAATATCTTAAAACGGCAAATCATCATCAGCCGTAGCTTGCAAAGGTGCATCTGATAAGGTTGGAAACGAATCCTCGGTAGTAGGCAGCGCAGCCATTTTAGGGGCATCGTTACCTACTGATTTTTGCGCGACTTGTTGCACTGGTTTTTCAGAACCACCGCCACTGCCATTTGGGTATTCTAAACGCCAACAGTTGAGGGTGCTGAAAAACTTGCCTTGCCATTCGCGACCACGTAAGTCGAAATGCACTTTTATTTCTTCGCCTTCGTTGTAGCTATCCAATATACCACAACGCTCTTGCGCCAACTGGAATTTTATCAATTGCGGATAGTTGCCGTCCATAATTTCAATAACAAATTCGCGGACTTGAAACTTCTCCGACTTGCTCTCGGTTGCAAATTTTTTATACAATTTGCCTACTATTTCAAAAGACATAGTTTTAATGATAAGTTATGAATGAATATTGTTGAGTGATTAGGTGAATATGTAATTAAGGGATTGTGTAATTAGGTGATTGTAGATAATCACTCAATAACCTAATCACACAATCCCTTAATCACATATTCCCTTTAGTAACGCTTAAAAAATAACTTGGTAAAATTGTACTGTCGAATTCATTCAGCAATTCCGCATATGGACATTATGGTTTTACAACGGAAGGGCGATTGATATTTATCACGAAAACCCATCAATAGCGGGCGATTTCAATCGCCCTTCCGATGTAAAACCAATGTACTAATATCTTTTTTATTCATATACGGAATTGCTG
>JAYVKQ010000157.1:0-6059 GCA_043768285.1 Saprospiraceae bacterium
TTCAATCGCCCTTCGGATACCACCATAATGTTGATATACAAAATCGTAGAATTTTCTATCAATTATAACTATACACTACAAACTATACACTATCAACTATACACTATCAACTATACACTATCATCTACATAAACTTGTATGCGTTCAGATAAAACCTTCACTTTTGCTTTGGCTGGCAACCCTAATGTGGGCAAATCTTCTATCTTCAACCAATTGACAGGGTTGCGGCAGAAAGTGGGTAATTTTCCGGGTGTGACGGTAGATAAAAAAATAGGGGAACTCCAAATTGATGACATTAATGTGCAATTGATAGATTTGCCTGGCACATACAGCCTTTACCCCAATTCGCAAGATGAACGCATTGTGCTGAATATATTAGCCAACCCCAGAGATAAAAACTACCCCGATGCCCTGATTTATATCGCCGATATTACCCAACTCGAAAGGCATCTATTGCTATTTACCCAACTGAAAGATTTGAATTTCCCCTTGATTTTGGGCATCAATATGATGGATATTGGCGCACAACAAGGCTTATATGTAGATAAACAACGTCTTTCCGATGCTTTCAATGTGCCTGTGGTGGAATTGAATGGACGCACGGGCGAAGGTATTTCCGAACTTCGCGCCCACATGGGTCATGTGATGGAAAGTGCGCCCCCCCCTCAGTATAAAATGTTTTATCAACCCAATTTGGTCGAAATAAAAACGGTGGAGCAAGTCCGATTTGAGATACCCGAAGTTGAAAATCCATATCAAGCCATATTATTAGCACACCATTTTGAGAAAATGCCTTTTGTCAATAATGCCCAAAAAGATATTATACGCAAAATCGTTGATAAAGAAAAATTTGAAGATGTACGCCTCCAAATCACCGAAACACTCAAGCGTTTTGACCTTTTAAACCCGATTTTACAGAAAATTATTAAGAAAAAACACGCCGATGAAGAAACGCTGACCGACAAATTGGACAACGTTTTGACGCATTATGCGTGGGGACCCATCATATTTACAGCCGTCGCGTTCCTCATTTTTCAATCCATATTTTCCCTCGCTACTCTACCGCAAGACTGGATTGAAGGTGGTTTTACAAATGTCAATGCCTATCTGAAAAGCATATTACCCGAACATTGGCTGACCGATTTATTGACCGATGGTATCATCGCGGGACTGAGTGGGGTTTTGGTGTTTATACCGCAAATTGCAATCCTTTTTCTCCTCATATCGCTCTTAGAAGAAGTCGGCTATATGGCGCGAAGTGTCTATTTATTCGATAAATTGATGCAAAAAGTGGGCTTAAACGGGCGCAGCATCGTCTCGCTCGTATCGGGTGGCGCGTGTGCCATTCCTGCCATCATGGCGACCCGCACCATATCGAATTGGAAAGAACGCTTAATCACAATAATGGTCACGCCCCTCATCAGTTGCTCGGCGCGGATACCCGTGTATGCGCTTTTGGTCGGTTTTGTTGTCCCCAGCGATAGGTTGTGGGGCATATTCAGCAAGCAAGGTTTGGTCTTTACGGGCTTATATGCGTTGAGTATTGTGGCAGCCTTATTAGCCGCTTTTGTATTCAAAAAAATCATCAAAACGGACGAAGTTACCTTTTTAGCTATCGAATTGCCCGAATATCGCTTGCCGCATTGGAAAAACGTGGGCATAACAGTATATGAAAAAGTAAAATCATTTGTCGTTGAAGCGGGTAAAATTATCATTATCGTTTCTATTGCCCTCTGGTTTTTAGCCGCTTTTGGTCCGAGCGATAAAATGGCGCAAGCCGAAACCCAGGCTAAGATAGTAGCCACTGAAAAGAACTTTACAGAACAGGAAACGCAAGACTATATTGCTGCCCAAAAACTCCAATATTCTTACGCAGGCTATCTCGGCAAAGCCATAGAACCCGCCATAAAACCACTTGGTTTTGATTGGAAAATAGGCATTGCCCTACTCTCATCCTTCGCCGCCCGCGAGGTTTTTGTTGGCACTATGGCAACCATATACAGTGTTGGCAGTGCAAAAGAAGACGATATGAGCATCCGCGAGCGCATGAAAGCCGAAGTTCGCCCCGATGGTACGCCGCTATATTCAATGGCAACCGCCCTTTCGCTCCTAATTTTCTACGTTTTCGCGCTGCAATGTATGAGTACAATAGCTGTCGTGAAGCGGGAAACAAAATCGTGGAAATGGCCTATTATTCAGTTTTTGTTTATGGGTTTGATGGCGTATTTGGGTAGTTTTATAGTGTATAACTTATTCTCATAAGGAGCGAAACCGTACCCGCCAAATTAATTTGGCGGCTTCCGATGTTTAAATAATCGACATTAATTCTACTTTGGCACTCTAATAATTTTAAAAATACAAGAAGGTTTTTGATTTTCTTTTTATAAAAAGTTTTCAATTTTTTATAAAAAGAAAATCAAAAACAGCCCCCCCGTCCTGCCAAGCATGAAAAACTTATCTTAGGTTTCTTAGAGTGCCAAAGTAGAATTAAGTAACGAGTAAATAATAAGTTGGTCAAAATGTACCGTCGAATTTATTCGACGGGCTGCGTAAATCATTGATTGTCAACGCCTCGGTCGAATAAATTCGACGGTACATTTTGACCAACTTAAATTTTGAACGTTACTAAGAATTGGGAAGTATCTAAAACTACTGCGCCACCAAATGAATTTGGTGGGTACGATTAGTTCGTTTTAATGACACCTAAGACACAAAAATCGCGTATAAGCAAACTACCCCTCAGTATTTGAGACATCAACGACATTTCTCCAACTTATTTATTCTCAATTATTTATGTACCGTTTAGCATTATTCACACTTATTCTATCCATATCTTTTATTTTCTGTAAAAATTCTAAAAAAGAACAAGCTCAATCTGCAACCATAGTTGAGGAAAAAGCACAAGTAACTAACACGCTTGATATTTCTACATTGGATTACGAAATACAAGAAAAAATGATTGATTCCGCTTGGCAATCCATTGCAGCACAAGTGCCTAAAATGAATATCAAATCCTTGAACAAGCCATTTTACAAGCATATGGTCGGTACTTTTAATGGACATAAAGCGGTCTTGAACCTTAGTTTTGGGCACTTTACATATGATGGCGAATGGGCTACCGATGGCTCCATGTACGATTATGTGGAAAATATAGCATACACTGAATTCTCAAGAGATTTTGATACTCTGGATTATTTACCTCTTTATTTTGATGATAAAACAAAACATTCATACCAAATCAGAGGGGCTTTAAGCAACAATACATTTAAAGGCATAGCCTTGAATACCAATACTTTACAGTACTTTCATGTCGAATTTGAAGCCAAAAATACTGAGGGGGGTGTTGATTTAGATATTGAAGAATGTTTTAAAAAATCAGCATATACTGGCGTGAAACCATCAGAGGATGATAGGGATTTTTATACTATTTACATGCACTACAATCCTTTGGCAAAAGCAACAAATAAACCTGATATAGCTCAATTTTTGAATGATAGCCTACGGATGCAAGAAGATTGTGAGACAAAATGTGCAACAGTGAAAAAAGAAGGTGATACCTTCATGAATAAAATTTTTAAAGACGAAACCAACTCTCGCAATAGTGAATATTCTATTATTGAAAATAATTTAGTCGTTTGGAATGATGATAACTTATTGGTTATTAGCAAATTTGATTGGGGCAATACTGATTTATTAAGCTATGGAGGTGCTGGTTTATGGTTTGAAACCTATGACTATTTGAATAAGAAAAAACTAAAACCGCAAGATGCATTCATTGGAGATTATGAACAGAATAAAACTTTAGACCAAGCTATTTTAACATTTTTAGGGTTAGAAGAAGGTAAAAGTTTAGATTTTTCAGATGGTTTTACCTCAAAAGGCTTTTATGTTATTGGGTCGGGCAATCATGGTTGGCGCGTTACGCCTAATTTTATACCTTACCATATTGTTAACAAATTTTTAAAAGACGATTTTAAGAAACAATATTGGAAGAAATAAACTAAAAATAATGATTTATTAATTAAAAATCATTATTTTTGTAGAAATAAAATTCAGAATTATGGTTGCATTTGCGGGAGAAAAATTGAATAAAACACATGGGAAGCCGACACAAGCCAAGCCCAAAGCCATTACGTGGGAAGTCTTTCAAAACCGCTATCTATCACGGGAAGATGGCTACACCTATGAGTGGGTCAAGGGAGAGGTTATAAAAACAAAACGTTCTATGGATTACAAACAAATGTTTATTGTTAAAAATTTGACGAAGTTTTTCTACAATCTTGTACTAAAAGGTATTGTGGAAGGCTATTTGACCAACGAAGTAGATACATTTTTTGGAGGCAGTCATCGCCGACCCGATATATGCTATTTAACAGAGGCACAAATGGAAGGTACTAAATTTGACATCATTCCTGTCCCTGCTTTCGTAATTGAGGTTATATCGAATAATGATAAAATGAAACGCGCTCAAGAAAAATTATTGGATTATTGGAAAGCCGATGTGCAAGTGATTTGGCATATTTTTCCAGATTTAGAAATGGTTCATGTATATCATGGCAAAAATATGACTGTCTATATGGGTGATGAAATTTGTTCTGCCGCGCCTATATTACCCGATTTCGCAATGCCTGTGTCAGATATTTTCAAATAAGATACCCCCTCAGTATTTTTACGCTGCCTAACCAGAACGCCTTGTAAATCAATGATTTACAAGGCGTTCTGGTTAGGCAGCTTTACCACGCGCAATACATATTTTTTTCAAATTTTCGATATTAACAAATGCGCTTTGCAATTTTTCTTTAGTCTCTTTTTTCCACATATCATCAACAGAAGGGTCGTTGAGTTGATGCTTCAATTCTGCCATGATGGATTGGGCTTCACTCAATATCCATTTTTTCATTTCCATAGGCGGTAATGAAAAAAGATAATTTTTTAGAAAAACCCGCGCTTCCTCGTCAGAGGCGATGGTGATATATTTTTCCCAAAAGGCTTTATGATTCATAATATTATTTTTAAGAATAGATTAAAAGATACAATTCGTCTAAAAGTTTCATTAAAAAAGCTTCAAATACTGAGGGTGTCACTTCTGCCGCCCCAAAAACCGTTTTAGCTTATTTGGTACATCCGTATTAATAAAATCAACACCCAAAGCCATCAGCCTTTTCCATTCTTTTTTAGTATCGGCGGTGCCCCAAAAACGGACTTTTTTGCCTTGCTTATGAGCCGTTTCTACCATCGTTTTCATTTTTTGAAAAACGATAGGATTCGTAATTTTTTTCTCCTTTTCACTTTCATATTGCTTATAATTTGCACTCATTAAGCCGATACGTTGTCCTTGTTCGGGCATATATGTTTCGGTAGGTCGCCCATCAAATTGAATATAGTTGGGGTAGTTCAACCAGACCATAGGTTTAGGGCGATTGCCACTTATAACAATATTAATCAGGCTATTTTGATTATAAATTATAGGATATTGCGCTATATCACGCACAATCGCCCGTAATGTCGAGTCCGCATCCGTTTTTATATCAATCAAGAACTGTAAAGGATAGTTTTTGCCCGCTTCAATTGCTGCTGCAAGGGGTTTCAAATAGAGGTTTTCTAAAGTCCGCTTGGGTTTAATATCCTTATGGTCATGCGCCACAAAAAGAGTATCATTGACCAAAAACACATCGGCTTCGATAGACCCCATTCGGGCTTCAAAAGCGGTAACAAAAGGTCGTTTTTGCGCATAATCGTTGTGCGAATGACCGTTTAAACTTGAATAGGCGGGAGCTTGGGCAGTTGCTGTTTTAAGTATCCAAAAGAGTATATATGTAGTCAATATTTTTTTCATAATAGGTGTCTTCTGTATGTTGATATAGGAATTTAATAAAGGATAACGTGTCAATAATAAGTTAGTCGAGTTGATGAAGCAAATCCCGATGGGATTAAATATGAATAGACAAAAAATGAATAAGCAGCAATTCCGTATATAGACATTATGGTGACATCGGAAGGGCGATTAAAATCGCCCGCTATTGATTTTGACCACGAAAACCTATCAATAGAGGGCGATT
>JAYVKQ010000158.1:0-28979 GCA_043768285.1 Saprospiraceae bacterium
ATTGAAGATAAGTGGCGACCAGAGTATAATGAAGTATCAGAAAGTCTTTGTTCTATCGGCAACGGGCGCATGGGGCAGCGTGCCAATTTTGAAGAGGCATATTCGGGGCATACCTTGAAAGGCACTTACATGGCGGGTGTCTATTATCCAGATAAAACGAAAGTGGGTTGGTGGAAAAATGGCTATCCTGAATATTTTGCTAAGGTTTTGAACGCGCCGTCTTGGATAGGGATTGATGTAGAAATTGACGGTGAGCAATTGGATTTAGCACAATGCCAAGTGGCTGATTTTTACCGCGCGTTGGATATGCAGCGCGGCATTTTGACCCGCACAGCAACAGCAACAACGGCATCTGGCAAGACCGTTAAAATTCATTCGACGCGCTTTTGCTCCATCGTTGATGATGAATGTGGCGCAATTCGCTATACCATTACGGCTGTTAATTTTTCTGGAAAAATATCCGTTACCCCCTCAGTAGATGCCGATATTTCTAATAAAGATACGAATTGGGACGAAAAATTTTGGAATGAAGTAGAAAAAGCGGTGAAAAACAGCCAAGCCTACGTTGTGGCTGCAACAAAAAAAACAGATTTCCACGTAGCAACGGGTATGAAATTTCGCTTATTTGTTGACAATAGAGAAATAGATGATTTTGTATCGTTCAGACGTAAAAGAGAAAAATACGCCGCTTGCACGGTTGATGTAACTTTGAAACATGGGCAAACTTTGACGGTTGATAAATATGCTGCCATATTGAGTTCTGAAAACCACCCGAAGGATAAAATTTTGAAAAACTGCCAAGAGGTTTTGAAAAAATTTGAGAAAAAAGGTTTTGATACCGCGTTGGCTGAACAAGCCGAAGCATGGATGGCGCAATGGGAAAAATCGGATATTCGCATCGAAGGCGATGTGGCGGCACAGCAAGGTATCCGTTTCAATATTTTTCAACTTAATCAGACTTATACGGGCGAAGATGATAGATTGAATATTGGACCTAAAGGATTTACGGGGGAGAAATATGGAGGCTCAACTTATTGGGATACCGAAGCTTATTGTTTACCTTTTTACCTCGTGAATGCAGAGGAGAACGTAGCACGTAACTTATTGATTTACAGACATAAACAATTGCAAAAAGCGATTGAGAATGGCGCAAAATTGGGCTTTACGGACGGGGCTGCGCTATACCCAATGGTGACAATTAACGGTGAGGAGTGCCACAACGAATGGGAAATTACATTCGAGGAAATCCACAGAAATGGAGCGATTGCCTATGCCATTTGGGACTATATTAATTATACAGGCGATAAAAAATATTTGTCAGAATATGGTTTGGAGGTATTGATAGCTATTGCACGGTTTTGGGCGCAAAGGGTACATTTTTCAACCCTCCGCAACCAATATGTGATGCACGGAGTGACAGGACCAAACGAATATGAGAACAATATTAACAACAACTGGTACACCAACTATATAGCGCGTTGGTGTATGCAATATGCACTCGAAGCACTCGCATATGTGCGCGAAACAGCACCCCCTCAGTATTATAGCATTTTGGCGGAGGTAAAATTTGATGTGGATAAAGAGACGGCAAAGTGGGCTGATATATGCGCTAATATGTTCTTGCCAGAAGATGAAAAGCTCGGCGTTTTTCTTCAGCAAGATAATTATTTAGATAAAGATTTATTGACAGTCAATGACTTGCGCCCTGAAGACCGTCCGCTTAATCAAAAATGGTCGTGGGATAGGATATTACGCTCGTGCTTTATCAAACAGGCAGATGTGCTACAAGGGTTCTATTTCTTTGAAGATGATTTTGATATGGATACGCTTCGCCGCAATTTTAATTTCTATGAGCCGCGCACAGTGCATGAGTCGAGCCTTTCACCTTGCGTACACGTGATATTGGCGTGCAAAATTGGCAATTACGACAAGGCATATGAGATGTATCTGCGCACCAGCCGATTAGACCTTGACGATTATAATAACGATACCGAAGATGGTCTGCATATCACCTCAATGGCGGGTACGTGGATGTCGGTTGTAAAAGGTTTTGGTGGTATGCGGGTCAAAGATGGGAAAGTCCATTTTAATCCGTATTTGCCCGAAACCTGGAAAAGCATCGCCTTTAAAGTACGTTTTAGAGGAGCCAGTTTGGAAGTGAAAGTATCAAGAGATGGTATTAAAGTTAAAAACTTGAGCACGAAATCCATTGATATTGTCATCTATGGCGAAAAGCATACAGTGACAGCCCAAAGCAAAATTGAGATAGAAAAATTAGAAGCGGTAGCGGTTTAATAATCAATAGGTTCGAAATAGAAGAATTAAAATTTTACAAAAAATTGATTATCAGTTATTTATAAACCGACTTTTAACAATTACAAGATAAAAATTAGGATATACTTATATAATGTATTATCTTTGTGCTTTATTAAATAATTTTTTCTTTTTTTTAATTACAATTACAATGAATAACGGAACAGTTAAGTTCTTCAACGAAGCCAAAGGTTTTGGCTTTATCGTAAACTCTGCCAGCGGCGAGGAAATTTTCGTACACGTAACAGGTCTTGTTGACAAAATCAAAGAAGGCGACACAGTTACTTATGATTCTGAGCGCGGTAAAAAAGGTATGAACGCAGTCAATGTTAAAATAGCTTAATCAGCAATTTTGTCATATTGTGCTTCGGCACGCAGAATACCAAAAAAAAGGCAACCCATACAGGTTGCCTTTTTGATTTTTAAATACATTCTGTCAAAAAACGTTTATATTTGTTGTGTATTAAACGCTATATTGATGTGAACTAAATTCGGTCAAAATGTACCGACGAATTTATGTCGTGCGCAATAGAGTTTGATACTAAATATGCACATTAAAGTTTACGAAAAACCCGAAGGGTTTAAACGTGAATAACCCTCGATGCAATCGGGGGTAGTGTGCAGGAACACTTGCTACAAACCCGAAGGGTTTGAATGGGATAATAATCCAAAGGGCGTTAGAATTGAAACCCTTCGGGTTTTTAGCAAATTGCCCTATTCGCGCCCCCCGATTACATCGAGGGTTATTCACATTCAAACCCTTCGGGTTTTTCGCAATCCTTATTGCGCTTATTTAATATCACACTCTATTGCGCACGACATTTATTCGACTGGGGCGTTGGTAATCAATGACTTACGCAGCCCGTCTAATAAGTTCGACGATACAAATCATCAATTTGTTTTTAAATGATTTTTAATAAAAAATATTTCACTGTCTTGTTGATTGCTCTTTGCACTTGCCAAAGCAATGATACATTACCTATTCCAGAAGAAACTTTGCTCAAAGTGCTATCCGATATTCACAAAGCGGAGGTCATCTTCAATGGCGAAACACAAGTGCATAAGGATAGCCTTAGTCGTCGATACTATCAACAGATATTTGATAGGCATGGTATCACGGCAGCTCAATACGATACGACACTTTCGATGTTGAGTTTCCGACCCGCCATGATGCACCGCATTTATGATCAGGTGATGAAAAATTATCAAGAGGAAAGTAATAATTTGACTAAAAATAATAGTAAGCAATAGGAAATTCCGTAAATGACAAAAAGGCATTTGGTCATTGGTTATCACATCCGAAGGGTGATTCAAATCACCCTCTATTGATGGTTTTTTGTGGCTAAAATCAATCGCCCTTCAGATGCCACCACAATGCTCAAATGCGGAATTGCAGTACACGATAGGCAATAGTTCATACTTCCAAAAACTTAACCTTTTCTTAAACTCAAAAAAGCAATGAACGAAGAAAACAAGGATAGTTTTGCAGAAAAAATGATGACAAAAATCCTACTCGTTGATGATGAAAGAGACATATTAGATTTTTTGAGTTATAACCTCAAAAAAGAAGGGTTCGATGTGCAAGTGGCTGAAAATGGAAAAATTGCCATAGACATTGCCCTCAAATACCGCCCCCAACTGATATTGTTAGACATAATGATGCCTGAGTTAGACGGCATAGAAGCCTGCCAAATACTGAGGGGTAAGCCCGATTTCGCCAACACTGTTATTGCGTTTCTCACTGCCCGTAGTGAGGATCTTATGCTTATTCGTGCCCTCGATGCAGGCGGCGATGATTATATCACTAAGCCCATAAAACCTCAGGTGCTTATCAGTCGCGTGAAGGCTTTATTGCGCAGAAGCCCGACACAAAGCATTGATAGCGAAGGTTTTATGGAGGTTGCTGATTTGAGAATTGACCGACAGCAGTACAAAATACTGAGGGGTGATATCGTTATTGAACTACCGCGCAAAGAATTTGAATTGGCATACCTCCTTGCCTCTCGCGTCGGAAAAGTATTTACCCGCGATGAAATTTATAGTAAAATATGGGGAAACGACATTATCGTGGGCGATAGAACCCTTGATGTACATGTCCGCAAATTGCGTGAAAAAATTGGTGAAGACTATATTAAAACAGTAAAAGGCATTGGATATAAATTTGATTTTTAATTTTCTATTTTTTAACTATTTTTACCCCATAAAATATATAATTTTGTGCTAAGGAACGATAAAACAATAAACTATCAATTTAAGCTGATTCTTTTTTAACTAAATCACGCTATTTCAAGTCAAATATTCCCGATATTATCCTCAAAATAGAGTGCTTTAGGTAAAAAAATAATTCACCTAAAATTGATACTTTATTATTTCATCGTTCCTAAACAAAAATTATACACTATCCATTTTACATTATCCATTAATTATCACCCAATGTTTAAGAGTTCTACACCAAAACAAATTGCTTTTTACGCTGCCCTCATCACTTCATTCGTTGTATTTGTTTTGGTTTTGCTGTTCAATTACAATGATGCTCAATTAGCTCCCGCGCTTAATTTGATTTTTTTGCCCACTTCTGCCTTCGCAGTCTGCTTTTTTATTGTCAAATATTTTATCGAGACGTTTATCTATCGCCGTATTAAAATTATTTACAAAAAAATTACGGATGAAAAAAAAGGTGATAACACCCTTGAAGAACAATCTTTGGATGATGTTGAAAGTGCTGTTGAAAATTGGCAAGTGAAGCGTGACCAAGAAATCGAGGTATTGAAGGAGTTAGAAACGTATCGCCGCAACTATATCGGTAATGTCTCTCACGAATTGAAAACACCCATTTTCAACATACAAGGTTTTTTGCATACGCTGATTGAAGGGGGCATCGAAGACCCTAAAATTAGTTTATCTTATTTGCAAAAAGCTGCCCGTAATGTTGAGCGGTTAGAAAGCATCGTCAATGACCTCGATACCATTTCTAATTTGGAAGCGGGTAAGATGGAGTTAGACATACAAGCCTTTGATATTCAACAACTTGTGCGTGAGGAGTTTGATAATTTAGAACTACAAGCCCGAGAGAAAAACATCAAATTTTCGTTCAAAGAAGGTGCTGATTATAGCTTTCGGGTGAAGGCGGACAAATCGGCAGTGCAACAAGTTTTGAACAATTTGCTCGCTAATTCTATTAAGTATGGTAAAGCAAACGGACAGACAAAAGTTAGTTTTTACGATATGGATAAAATCATCCTTATCGAAATTTCTGACAATGGTGTAGGTATTGCAAGACACCATCTCAAACACGTTTTTGACCGCTTCTATCGCGTGGACAAAGGGCGTTCAAGAGATGTGGGTGGCACAGGGTTAGGTCTTTCTATCGTCAAACATATTATTGAGGCGCATAATCAGACCGTTCATGTGCGCTCTACTGAGGGGGTCGGCTCTACGTTTGGGTTTACCTTAGAAAAAGAAAAATAAAGTACAACGAAATACTTTTTCGTTGGGTATTGCATCAAAATCAACGGAACAGTGTTCCATGCTCTTTTTTTTAATATGATAACAATAATATCCAGTACAGACAGACAAGACGGCTTAACGCACGTTTTAGCACAACATTACTTTGAGGAAATCAAAAAGAAAACAGACAAACCTGTACGCCTATTTTCCTTAGAAGATTTGCCCAGTAACCTCTATGGCAAGGATATGTATAAAAAAGAAACCATATCCTCAGAGTTTCAATCTCTTGAAGATGAATTACTTATACCTACCGAAAAATTTATATTCATTATTCCAGAATACAACGGCAGCTTTCCTGGTATATTGAAACTATTCGTTGATGCGGCTTCTGTTCGTTCAAAAATGGCTATTTTTAGAGGGAAAAAAGCAGCCTTGGTAGGCGTGGCTACAGGTCGGGCAGGTAACATTCGCGGCTTAGAACATTTTACGTCTATTTTGATGTTTATGGGCGTTTCTGTATTGCCTAATCTTTTACCACTATCTGGTTTTAATAAACTATTGGATAGTGAGCAAAATATTATTGATGAAGGAGCAAAGAAGGGGATAAATATGCAAATTAGTCAATTATTAATGTTTTAAATAGGTGTAATGTCATACCCTTTTTTCTTTAAAAGTCTCAAAACGCCCTTGCTTCCTGCCAAATGCCCTGCGCCAATTGCGGCACAAATTGAGCCTTCGTCTGCCATATCGGATAGCCTTTCTGCCATAATAATATTGCGTTTGTAGAGTAGAAGTTGCCGACTGCCGCGCGTGCTTTTTTTCGCCTCTTTGTATAGTTTTTGAATATCTGCTTGCTCGTATAGGCGTGCCATGTGCTGTATTTGCTTCCTAAATTTTGAAAAATGCGATACCATTTCGCGTAGTCCTTTTAATTGTTCCTCAACAGACATTTTTTTCAAAACAGACATTTGTTCATCGGTCGTTTCTACCCCCCTCAGTATTTTGCCGTTTTTTTTGGCAAAATGCCAGAGCATGGTATCCAATGAGTGCCATCGGTCTTTTGATAATAGACTTTCCGTCAAAAAATTGGTGACCATAATGGGGTGATATATCTCAAATTGAGCCAAGCCAACGCCTGTTTGTTTTTGTAAAACGGCATCTATTTTTTTATATACCTTATTGGCTATCAAATGGCTAAGTGTCGTGCCATTGGGATAGGTGGTAACAGAAACCATATCCAAATTTTCGGCTTCATCTAAATTCAGTTCGGTGGCAAATTGGCTACATTTCAAAATAGCGGTTTTGAACATTTCTTCAAATTGAAAAGCTCGTTCATCACGGACGTGCATCGTGCCAATGAGGTAATTACAGTTATCAGAGCCTTCTTTTTGAAATTGCCAGATAAGGGTATTTTTTTTTCTTGTCATAGAGAAGGGGAGGGTGTTTTTGATTGTTTGGGTAAAAACGAAAACAATTATTCTAAATTCAAATCGGCAGTTGCCAAACCAATTTGTTCTCTAAATTCTTTTACTTCTGCATAATATTCGCGGATTTGGCGGTCTTTTTCTTCCTCTGTCCACCAAAAGGCATCTTGCAATAGGTTGGCAGCAACGGGTATGGCATCGAGGGTTCGGCTCCAATCTGTTAACTCCAAACCCAGACGGCGGGCAAATACATCTTTGAGGGTATAGCCCATTTCATAGACTGCGCAATAGACGATTTCTGCTTTCAAAATTGCCGAACCTTCGAGAATTGGTATGCGCAATGAGCCGTCTTTCCATATCAAATTCAGCACCTTAACAGCTTCTGTACCATAGCGATAGCTTAGGCGGCGAGCGACAAATTCAGGTATTTTGTAGCGTTTTGCTAACTCTTTGTAGTATTCTGGCGACCACCCTTCGGCACCAACGAGCAATTGCGTATCCGTTGTGCAAGCAGAAACTGTACCCCTCAGTATGTCTTCGACTTTATCAATGGTGTCTTTCGCCATCAAACGATAAGTCGTCCATTTGCCACCCATAATGCTAATTAAACCACTTTTTTTATCTATTTCTACTTCGTGGTCGCGCACGAGGCTTTTGGTATCGGCATCTGCATCGGCTTGTAAAAGTGGTCGCAGCCCACCAAAGCCACTCCTAATTTGGTCGGGTTGGATATTTTTATTGAGATAAAGATTGACATATTTAAGCAAATATGCCACATCATTTTTTTCTACGGTAATGTCTTTTTCAGTCAAATCACATTCATCATCGGTAGTGCCGACCAAAATACGTCCTTGCCAAGGTATCATAAATATCACGCGACCATCCTCAGTTTTGGGGATTAAAACCGCCGTATCGGGAGCCATCACATCTCGCGGTAAAACCAAATGTACGCCTTTACTTACCCGGATACGTGGTGATACTGAGGGGGTCGCCATTTGACGAATACTATCGGCAAAGGGTCCTGTAGCATTGATAAATTGCGTAGCTTTTACTGTATAGGATTTATTTTTTATCTTATCGGTAATATTCATGGCGCATAATTGCCCAGTATCATTTTTTTCAAAACCCAATACTTCGATGTGGTTGAGCAATATGGCTCCTTTTTCTTCAGCCGTTTTTGCTATGCTAATTGTATATCGTGCATCATCAAATTGCCCATCATAATATAATACCGCCGAAGCCATTTTTTTGCCACTCAACTGTGGTACGCGCGCCATAGCTTCTTTTTTTGATAACCAATCACTCGGTGCTAAATTGGTTTTTCCTGCCAATAAATCATATATTTTTAAGCCAATTGCGTAATAAACCCCTTCAAACCAATTGGAACAGGGCGTGAGTAAAGCTAAAGGATGTGCAATATGTGGTGCGTTTTTTATCAAAGTCTGACGCTCATTCAAGGCTTTATAGACCATCCGAAATTGCTCTATATCCAATTTCTTAACCGCTTGCTCTAAATAGCGAACGCCTCCATGAAAAAGTTTGGTAGATTTGGAAGATGTTGCTCCTGCGAAATCATTTTTTTCTATCAATACCGTTTTCAATCCGCGCATGGCAGCATCTAAGGCGCAGCCTACCCCCGTTGCACCACCACCAATGATACATACATCAAAAGTCTCATTCTCTATTTGGGATAAATATTTTAAACGGTTCATATTGAAATAAGTGATAAGTTATGAGTTATGAAGTGTGCGTTTATAGAAACATTACGCGCAAGGCAATTGATTTCGACCACGAAAATCATCAATAGAGGGCGATTTCAATCGCCCTGCGGATATAAAAATTAAGGCTACCTACTTAGGGCTGTCACTAATTTCACTAATTTCCACTAATTATTTCTATAAAATGCCTTATAATTAGTGAAAATTAGCGTAATTAGTGGCAGCCCTAAGTAGGTACAATTAAGGTATAAATACTTTTTTTTATTCAAATACGTATTAGCTGAATTATTATACCAATTTTTTTACTTTCGTATCCCCCCTCAGTATTTTATCTTTTTTAAGGTTCAAAAGATTTAATCCTGGTGTTTTTCCAATAGCGATACTGCCGAGGGTATCGTCAAAACCCAATGCCTGTGCGCCGTTGAGGGTTGCCCAACGCAATAGGGTATCGAAAGGCACATAGGATTGAAAACGCTGAATCGTTTTCATTTCTTCTAAAATTGATAGATGCCAATTGGAGGTCAAGCTATCCGTTCCAATTGTCATTCGGGCATGGGTATTTAGAAAGAATTGATAGTTTGGCAAACGGTTTTCGATATAGAGATTGGCATTGGGGCAGGTTGCCCAATAGACGTTTGGCGACCATTTATGTGCTGCCTCAATATCCTCCTGCGAGGTCAAAGTATTGTGTACAAAAAGGGTTCGGTTATGTGGGTTCATATTCTCCAGCGCATAATGAATGGCGGTTTTGCGGTTGGGTCTAAATTGGTCTAATGAAATGCCAAAATTGCCATAAAAATCGTAGAAAGCACCTTTTCCTTCTAAAAAAAGCTCTTGTTCAGGCTGGGTTTCTTGGTTGTGTATGCTAATGGTAATACCTTCTGAGGGATTGCCTTCGTTCAACAAATTGAACAATAAGCGCGATACACTGTAAGGTGCATGTGGCACCATAGATTTGTTACTGCCCTCTGCCAAAGGCAGCTTTTTAAACACCAGTTTATATTTTTCAAACTCAAAATCTGCATTGTCTTCTTGCAAAAAATCAAACATTTCGACAAAAGAGTAATAGCGTAAATTGCCTTGTTCTTTTTGTGCAAATGTATCTGGCACATTTGATATATCACCCACTGCTACAATGCCACCATTTATCATTTCTTTTTCGGCTTTGGCTATCGCTTTGGCTATCACCGCAGGCTTGGCATTGCGCTTGGTGACAACACCCGTGATGAAGGGTATCAATGTCGTACCCGTATCCACTATGCCTTTCATATGAGAGAGTTCCAAATGACAATGCGTATTGATAAACCCGGGGACAATAATGCCTTTATATACCTCCAAACTGGCTGGGTTATGTTTAGCACGGCTGTCTATTGAGATGATTTTACCAGTATCATCAATACTTATTACAGCTTCTGGTATAGGGTCAGCGGAAACGGGATACACCCAGTCGGCGGTAATTTTGCGCATACTATCTTTTAATTATGAATGAAATACTGGGAGCAGAGCATTTTATTATCGCAATATTATTCTAAAATGCAACAAGGCAAAGGTATTAAAAAACAGGTTATATATACGTGCGCCACGCTTTTTATCATTAATATTATAGCATAAATTGCAATTAAATATCTTTAATTGGGATAAAAACTTAGTGGCTTACGGCATTTTTGCTACACTGTTGCTTTCTGAAAATTGACGCGGGTGTACCAACCCATATTTTTGAAAACTTAACATTAACTTAATATTGAAAATACATTGTCTTATTGGTCTGCTCCTTACTTTTGTGCCGTTAAACAAAATATTTTACGCAAATATCTTACAAAATGAATTCTAACTGTTTTAGCTTACCCGCTAAAAACCTCCTATTGTGTGCTATACTTACTATGTTCACACTTTCATTGTCCGCTCAACTTCAAGTTCCAAAGGATACCTTACTTAAGCCCGCAGCATCTAAGCCTTGGTACGAAAGTATCAATCTACGGGGCTATGTACAAGTAAGATACAACCGTCTGTTGGAAACAAATGCTAATTTAAAATGTGAGCAATGTGATAGGTCGTGGGGCGATGGCGGCGGCTTTTTCTTGCGTCGAATTCGCTTGATTTTTAGTGGCAATATTCACCCACAGGTTTATTTTTACCTTCAACCCGATTTAGCCTCTTCCGCTGCTACTGATAATCTGCATTTTGCACAAATCCGCGATGCTTACTTCGATGTCAGTCTTGATAAAAAAAATGAATACCGCTTTCGTTTGGGTCAATCAAAAATCCCTTTTGGCTTCGAGAATATGCAAAGTAGTCAAAATCGATTGCCATTAGACCGTAATGATGCCCTCAATAGTCCACTGTCAAATGAACGGGATTTGGGTGTTTTTTTCTATTATGCCCCCAATAAAGTGCGTAAGTTATTTGCGTCACTCGTTAAAGATGGCTTGAAAGGCAGTGGCGATTATGGCGTTTTCGCCTTTGGCGTTTACAATGGGCAAACTGCAAACAAACCAGAAGGCAACAATTCGCCACACATTGTCAGCCGTATTAGCTATCCGTTTGAAGTGAAAAATCAAATAATTGAAGTATCCTTGCAGGGTTATACGGGTACTTTTGCTATCCCGACTACTCAAATTAGTGATGCGGTTAAAGTAGCAACAACTACGGATAGGGTTTATACGGACAAAAGGGTAGCGGCTTCTTTCGTGCTATATCCTAAGCCTTTCGGTATCCAAGCAGAATATAATGTGGGCAAAGGACCAGAGTTCAACAAATTGACAAACGCTATCGAAACTCAAAATTTGAAGGGCGGGTACGCCACAGTATCTTATATGCAAAAAGTAGGGAAACAAATTTTTATTCCGTTCTTGAGATACCAGTATTATGATGGTGGCAAAAAGCATGAAACCGATGCCCGTAGTTACGAAGTAAAAGAATTTGAATTGGCTTGCGAGTGGCAACCCAATCCGAACTTTGAATTGGTAGCCATGTACACCATGAGCAACCGCCGATTTGAAGATTTTAGAAGAAAAGAAAATTTACAAAAAGGAAATTTACTACGTTTGCAGGCGCAGTTGAATTTTTAATACCCCCCTCAGTATTTTGTTCACATTGTTCATCAAAATAAGAATCGTACCCGCCAAATTCATTTGGCAGCGCTTCCAATGCTTGAATATCTACAAAATTTTACTGGAAAATATTCGACATTCCTGCGCCGCCAAATAAATTTGGTGGTTACGTTTTGATTTATTTTACTATGATTTTGAAGCAACTTAATGTAAAATTAACACTGATTTGATTTCAGAAGCTGCATATTGTAGTACATTTGCTATTAAAGATAATCAAATTAAATGTTTATCGCAAAAATCAGGATTACTAACTTTTAACACAATTTACCAATGTTTGGATTAGAAACTTCCGCGCTTACCACGGGCTTACTTATAGCCTTCTTCGCGTGTATTGCCATGACTTTCTTTTTTGAGTTTGTCAATGGTTTTCACGATACCGCCAATGCGGTAGCCACTGTTATATACACCAAAAGTTTGAAACCCGTACAAGCCGTTGTGTGGTCGGGCATTTGGAATTTCTTGGGTGTACTATTTAGTTCTTACTTGGGTTTTGAAGTAGCGATGAAAATAGCCAACCTCATTCCCGTTGAAGCTATTATGTTTCAAGACCAAGGGCACGCGGCGGCGATGGTATTAGCCATATTGTTGGCAGCTATTATTTGGAACTTAGGGACATGGTACTTGGGTATTCCTTGTTCAAGTTCACATACGCTTATTGGCGCATTACTGGGCGTAGGTTTAGTATTTTCAACGTTACCTGAAAATACGGCTGGCGTAGGTGTCAACTGGGATGAAGCTAAGAAAATTGGTTCTTCTCTATTGCTTTCTCCCTTATTTGGCTTTTCGATGGCGATTATTTTGATGTTCGTTTTGCGCTCTACCATTCGGTCAGAAGAGCGCAAGGGTATATTCAAAGAACCCCCTGCTGACGGCGTTCCACCTATGTGGATACGCGGTTTATTGATTACAACGTGTACTTTGGTGAGCTTTTTTCATGGGCAAAACGATGGTCAAAAAGGTTTAGGCTTATTGATGGTGGCGTTGATGACGTTTATGCCTTTGCAATATTCGCTGTCTCCAAAATTTAACCCTGTTGAAGTGCAAGCAACTTTGACAAAAATCCAAAATGCACTACCGACATCCGACGCATTCAATACCGTTTTTCCAGAATTGGTAAAGGCAAAAGAAACGATTGAAAAATTGAAAGAAGATATTGGAAATGCTACTGACGTAAAGTCACGTTTGAATATCCGTAAGCGTATTGGCGTTCTAAATAAAAATATGAAAACGCTTTTGGATGTTCCCAACGTCATTACGGACGAAAAACAGCGTAAAGAAATCAAAAAAGAAGTTAAATTATTGACCAATTATACGCATTATGTACCTACTTGGGCAGTCGTTTTGATCTCATTGGCTCTGGGTATCGGCACAATGATAGGCTGGAAACGCATCGTTGTTACCATCGGCGAGAAAATTGGTAAACGCCATATGACTTATGCCGAAGGTGCAACAGCCGAGTTAATCGCAGCAGCAACTATTGGTTTGTCGTCTCAATTTGGCTTACCAGTATCCACTACCCACGTACTATCTTCGGGCGTAGCGGGTGCTATGGTGGCTTCAAAAGGGGTCAAAAACCTACAAAAAAGCACTATTGCGAATATCGCTTTGGCTTGGGTCTTGACATTGCCAGCGACTATTATTTTATCGGGCGGTTTATATATGTTGTTCCGTATGTTCGCTTAAAATATAAGTCAAAACATAAAATTAATGTGTTATTGCGACATCGTACCTCCTCGCAATAACACATTGATTTTATGTTTTTGATTTGTGATAGTGGCCAGAATTTATAAAACATTCAAAAAAGATTTGATAGCTTAAAAGCCATCAAATCTTTTTTTTTGATAATTTTGTCGCGTTCCACTAAATAGACATTGCATAAAGCTACAAGTATATTCTTTATTCAACATTTATCATTCATCATTACTTAACTTATGAAACGACAACCGTGGTATATATTTGGTGTTCCTTCTGGCTTATTAACAGCCATTTTTCTATATTTAGCTTATATGAAAGATGGTGATTGGGCATTGTGGGCAGTGCCGTGTTTCATTATTTTAGCAGCGTCATACGTTATGGCTCCGCAGATAAATTGGTGGTTTTATAAGCGCAATCCGCCCGAATTGGACAATACGATACAAAGCTTTTTAAATAATCATTTTGAATATTATAAAAATTTGGCTCCCGAACTGAAAAAACAGTTTCGTGACCGCCTGTCGTTATATATGACGGGCAATGAATTTATGCGTCCGCCGAGTATGGACAATTCGGGTGACAAACGTCCCGTTCCCGAAGATTTGAAAGCCGTAATTGCCGCCATAGCTACGCAAGTAAATTTTGGTAAAAAAGATATGTTGACGGGTAAGTTTGAAAACATTGTCGTTTATCCACACCCTTTTTCGACCCCTCAGTATCAAGATTTCCATAACTGCGAAATTTATGAACCAGATGGCGTACTCCTTTTAGCTGCCGACCCTTTGATGATGGGTTTTAATACTCCGCAGTCTTTTTTCAATATTGGCTTATACGAATACGCACGGATTTTCAAAATGCTATACCCCTCAGTATCGTACCCTATTTTGCAAGATACTATTTGGGAAAGTTTGGAGCGCATCAGTGGCATGAACCAAAAAGTGGTTGAGCGCATAACTGGCATACCTAATCCCGATATTTTGGGCGTAGCGGCGCATCATTTCTTCACTTTTCCTGATAGGTTCAAAACCGTTTTACCAGAGGTATATCAATTATTTTCTAATATTTTTAATCAAAATCCGATTAATACGGGGCATCCGATTTTGGATTATTGATATATTCATACTTATTAGATTAGATGTCACAGAGATTAGACAGAGGAGACACAGTGTTTCACAGAGATTTTTTTATTCTCTGTGAAACTCTGTGTCTCCTCTGTCTAATCTCTGTGACATCTAATCTTGTTTGGAAATCATTATAGACAATGCTACAATTAGACAATATCAGCAAACGCTTTCGCTACGAGTGGATTTTTAAAAATATCAATTACGCCTTCGAGCAAGGCAACGCCTATGCGATATTGGGACCCAACGGCTCTGGAAAGTCCACCTTGATGAAAATATTGAGTGGACATTTAACTCCCTCACTCGGAAAGGTGCAATTTTCAAATCAAGGCAAAACTTTGGATAATGATACCGTGTATCAAAACATCAGCTATGCAGCTCCCTATATAGACGTGATTGAGGAAATGAGCCTGCACGAAATCATTGATTTTTATACCCAATTCAAACCACTCGCTAAAGACTTAACAATTAATGATTTGATTGATAGATTGGATTTTCAAAAATCAAAAAATAAAGAAATTCGCTTTTTCTCATCAGGTATGAAACAGCGTTTAAAATTGGCTTTAGCAGTATGCAGCCAATCGCCCATATTGCTTTTGGACGAGCCGACAACTAACCTCGATGCACAAGGTGTGGCATGGTATCAACAACTGATGGCAGATTTTTCAACGCCTGAAAGATTGGTTGTCGTGGCTTCCAATATTGAACACGATTATGTTTTTTGCAATCATTTTTTATCTATTTTAGATTATAAATTCAGCCACTAATTGCACTAATTTTCACTAATTCATAAGTAGATTAAAGAAAAAATTAGTGGAAATTAGTGCCATTAGTGGCTGAATAAACATTCAATAAAATTAAAAAATGCAAGACATAATCCTCTATCAAGATGCCGATATAGTTGTTGTAAATAAGCCCGCAACCATACCTACACAGCCCGACACAACGGGCGATACTTCATTATTGGAACAAGTTGCCGTATATCTTCAAGATGATTTATACCTCATTCATCGGCTTGACCGCGTGGCAAGCGGTTTGGTCGTTTTTGCAAAAAAAGCAAGTGTAGCCGCCCATTTGTCAGCCCAATTTAAAGATAAAAATACGGACAAACGCTACTATGCCATAGTCGAAAAAAGACCCGAATTAGACTACGCCCATTTGACCCATTTTCTTTTAAAAAATAGCAAAACCAACACCTCAAAAGTCCTTTTAGAAGAAAAAGAAGACGCAAAACGCGCAGAATTGGCGTACATACTGAGGGGGGTATCGGATAGATATTTCCTCTTGGACATTACCCTTTTTACGGGGCGACATCATCAAATTAGGGCGCAACTCGCCGCTATTGGCTGCCCCATAAAAGGCGATGTAAAATATGGTGCAAGGCGGTCAAATGCCAATCGCGCTATTCATTTGCACGCCTATCAGCTGGGTTTTACGCACCCTGTTTCTAAAGAAAAATTACTATTCAAATGCTTGCCAGATTTGATGGATAATTTGTGGAAAGCATTTGCACCCTGAACCTAACGGGTGTATGATAAATTTACCAAATGAACTACACCTTTCCAAAAGTTTCAAACTTTTGGAAAGGTATTTCGCCACTAAATGCCGAATTTGTTATGCCATAGCCTAACTTTCCTTATTGTATTCTCGTAAAATACTGTAATTTTGCGCTCTTTTTTAACAAGCAACATTTACCTATGGAATTTAATCCAAGTGCCATCGAGCAAAAGTGGAAACAGTTTTGGGCAGATAACAATACCTATAAGGTTGTGAATGGCGGTAGCAAGTCTAAGTTTTATATTTTAAATATGTTCCCGTATCCTTCGGGCGCAGGTTTGCACGTCGGGCATCCGTTGGGCTACATCGCTACCGATATCTACGCCCGCTACAAAAGGCTCAAAGGTTTCAACGTGTTGAACCCAATGGGTTACGATTCGTTTGGCTTACCCGCCGAGCAATATGCTATTCAAACAGGTACGCATCCTGCCATCACGACTGAAAAAAATATTGATACCTTCCGCAAGCAGTTGGATAATTTAGGTTTTTCATTCGATTGGTCGCGTGAAGTCCGCACGTCTGACCCCGCTTATTACAAGTGGACGCAGTGGATTTTCATGCAATTATTCAATCATTACTATGACAAAACGGCAGATAAACCCTTGCCTATCAAGGGGTTAATTGAAAAATTAGCATCAGAAGGCAATGCTAAAATCAATGCCGTGTGCGATGAAGACACCCCCTCAGTATCAGCGGCAGTTTGGAACGCCATGAGCGAAAAAGAACAACAATTATTTTTGTTGAAATACCGTTTGACGTTTCCAGAAGAAAGTTATGTGAATTGGTGTCCACAATTAGGAACAGTTTTGTCGAATGATGAAGTAAAAGACGGCGTATCGGAGCGCGGGGGCTATCCCGTTGAACGCAAATTGATGAAGCAATGGAGTATGCGCATCACGGCATATGCTGATAAATTGATACAAGGCTTGGATAATGTGGATTGGTCAGACAGTTTGAAAGAGCAACAGCGCAACTGGATTGGTCGCTCGCAAGGCGCAAGTGTGAAATTTGGCTTAGCCCCCCTTACCCCCAAAGGGGGAGATACAAAAGTACCCCCTTTGGGGGCGGCGGGGGCTATTGAAGTATTCACCACCCGCGTGGACACTATATATGGTGTGAGTTTTATGGTTTTGGCTCCCGAACACGATTTGGTGCAACATATTACCACCAAAGCCCAACAAGCCGACATAGAAGCCTATCAAAAATGGGCATCGTCACGCAGCGATGTTGAGCGTCAAGCCGAAGTTAAGAAAGTGACGGGTGCATTTACGGGTGCGTATTGCATCAACCCATTAAACGGCGAGCGCACGCCGATTTGGATTGCCGATTATGTTTTGGCAGGATATGGTACGGGTGCAGTCATGGGTGTACCGAGTGGTGACCAACGTGATTGGAATTTTGCCACACAATTTAATTTGCCCATTGTGCCTATACTTGATGCACAAAAAGAGACGGATATACAAGCCGACAATACCAAAGAAGGCAAATATATCAATTCGGGCATCATCAACGGCATGGATTACAAAACAGCTACGGCTACTTTGATTGACTGGCTTGAAGAACGCGGTTTGGGCAAAGGTAAAATTCAATATCGCCTACGCAATGCTGTATTTTCGCGCCAACGCTATTGGGGCGAACCCGTTCCTGCATATTGGAAAGACGGTGTGCCTTATTTGATTGATGAAAGCGAATTACCTCTGGTATTGCCACAAATTGACGAATATCTACCGACTGCAACGGGAGAACCGCCATTGGGTCGTGCGAAAGATTGGAAATATACCCCCCCAGCCCCCAAAGGGGGAGACAATGCACCGAACTCAACTCCCCCGTTGGGGGCAGGGGGGTATGACTACGAACTAAGCACCATGCCAGGTTGGGCGGGGTCAAGTTGGTATTTTTACCGCTATATGGACGTTGATAATGCCAAAGAATTTGCCTCAAAAGAAGCGGTGGACTATTGGCAGCAAGTGGATTTGTACGTAGGCGGCACGGAACACGCGGTTGGGCATTTGTTGTATTCTCGTTTTTGGAACTTGTTTATGCATGATTTGGGTCTTGTGCCTAAAAGCGAATATGCGACAAAATTGATTAATCAAGGTATGATACAAGGGCGTTCTTTGATGATTACCTTGAAAACGGGTCGCCGCTTGCATATTCCTATCCAATATGCCGATGATAAAGATAGACTTTTCAAAGATGCTTATTTGGAATTGATAACAAAAGACAATCGCTACGAAGGCATTGATACTGAGGAGGATATTGCTTGGGTAAAAGATGATAGCGGCAAACAATATATCGCTTTGACACCAGAGATTGAAAAAATGTCGAAGTCAAAATTTAACGTTGTCAATCCCGATGATATGGTCGAAAAATACGGTGCAGATTGCTTCCGTATGTACGAAATGTTTTTGGGACCACTCGAAGAAGCGAAGCCGTGGAATATGCAAGGCATCACAGGCGTACAAGGTTTTTTGAGAAAATTATGGTCATTGTTTTTTGATTTGAATACAGGTAAAAATCTTATGACCGATGGCGAACCTACGCCCGAAGAACTTAAAACACTCCATAAGTGCATCAAAAAAGTGACTGATGATATTGAGCGTTTTAGTTTCAATACCTGCGTATCGGGTTTTATGGTTTGTGTGAATGAATTGAAAGATTTAAAATGCCATAAACGCCTCATTTTGAATGAGTTAATCATTTTGATTGCACCGTTTGCACCTTTCGTGACGGAGGAATTACACGCTATTTTGGGCAAAAATAATTCTATTTTAGAAGAAAAATTCCCAGTAGCGAATGAAGATTTTTTGAAAGAAAGCGAGATTTTATATCCTATTTCTATCAATGGCAAAAAGCGCGGCGAATATACTTTCGCTGCCGATGCCTCAAAAGCGGATATTGAAACAGTCGTCCGTGCTTTAGAGATTGTTTCAAAATGGTCGGAAGGGAAGGATATTAAAAATGTGGTGGTTGTGCCTGGGCGTATGGTGAATGTCGTGATATAAGAATTTTCGCATATACAAAGCGGCTGTTTCATGTAATGTAAAACAGCCGCTTTTTCTGTTACCCCCCTCAGTATTTTCGGTCTGAATGCGCTCTTTTGGAAGCACCAGCTTAACCACCATAACGCGCAATAAATACAGCATGACCTATGAAAATAAATGTACCATAAATCCATACTTTATTTCACAATATATTCAGAACTGACTGAACCCATTAGTCCTCCCATGCCAATACCTTCTAAGATGCTTCTGAATGTTGCCTTTTCATCAGAGTTATAAAAGATAATACTTGCTTTACCTTGTGCATCTGTTTGAATAGAAGGGTTCCAATACAAGGTGCTTCTAAAATCTTCCCATTCATGGCGGGCATCTTTTTTACTATAATCAGGACTATAAAATTGCTTGACTAAGGTATATCCTTTGCGCTTGAAAGATAAAACACCAGAAGTAGTATCTCTCGTATAATCATAACTTGGATTACCCCTTTTAGTCAGAACATTAATAACACCACCAGCACTTTCCGAACCATACATAGAAGCGGCAGCCCCTTTTAGCACATCTACGGACTCAAGTTCGCAAGGTAAAATTGAGTTAATATTGTCTTTACTAACAGGAAAACCATCTACCATATATAACGGCTCAATCGCACCTCTAAAATTAGCAGCCGCTCGTATTTGAACCGACCAATTTGCCCCTTGACCCAAAATAGTAACGCCAGGTATTTTACCCAATAGCATTTGAAAAACGGAAGTATAATTGGCACATAGGTTTTTATCCACTTGAAAGGAGTTACTGGCATTGCTATACAAACCTTTTCGAGTGTCTCTTACCTCCGTTTTTTTCGATTTTATTTCAACAGCATCCAACATTTTAGAATCACCGCCGCGCATTTGTTTGTCAAAATTTAGCATCGAAGCCGTATTTTTAAGAAAGCCTGACATATCTTTTGATGTAATGTCAGTAGCGTAGTATGGATATTTTATAAAATGAGACCGCGCAATTTCAACGGGCTTATTCATCTGAGCTTTTAAGTCTTTGACATTGTTCTTACGCTCTAACTGCACCATAAAATTAGTAGAATCTGTATAGTCAATGCCCAAAAAATTGAATTGTCCTTTATTATCAGATTGTCCCATGAATAATTGCTCCCCCTCAGTATTGTTAGTTGCCAATATTGTCACTTTTGCATTTTCGTAAATTTTACCATTTGGACGTAATACTGTGCCTGATAATGCAAACCCTGGCTCAATAAAATATGCGGGTGCTGGGTATTTATCTGCCAAAATTTCTTTCCAACTAAAGCGTCGCCAGCCTTGTGTCATCATCAATAAATCTAAATGTTGAATAGCCGAGCGGTTGTTTTTATCAAAGTAATAAGCTGGATTTTCAATTGCACCTTTTACGCCCTCTTGATTATTCACATCTGAACTCAAAAGCATATAAGACAATAAATTTTCAGTATTTAGATTTTGCGTAACAGCATCTTTGTTAGTGACAGCCATTGAAAAATTACCTTGAACAGGTGTACCTTGAGCATCTTTTACAGATATGGACATTGTTACTTTTTCACGAGGGGTATAACCCATTTTATCTGTTTGTATAGACATTTGCAAGCGTTTTTCTTGGTCAATATAAACCAAACGCTCACATTGTGGCACACCTGTGTTGTCAAATAGCGTTATTTGGACTACGCCATCGCTCGTTATTTTATCTTTCGGGATGGCAACAATTGAGTTTGGATTTTTTGCATCTACTACAGCCGAAGCCATGACACGCCCCCTCAGTTGTGCAACGATATAGAGCTGCTCTCCTTCTTTAAAACCCGCTATATTATGCGCTATTTTGACTCGAATATTGTCTTTTTTGAAATTGCCAACGGACATGACATAGCCTTTTGGTTGCACAGTTGGGAATGTGCTGAATACCTTAGTTTCTCCTTTGGTTTGTTTCACTACTGCTATATAAGTTTTGCCCAATTCAGGTTTCAAAACAAATGTACCCATACCTAAGTGTTGTGTATAAAAAGGGGTAATTGTATCTTTCCCATTGGCAATGATATGACCTTCCGCTTGTACGCCTTTACCTTGTTGATTTGTTGCTCTAAAAGCTACGATACTTTCAACACCGTGTACTAAATTACCACCTTCTGGCAATATTGCCAAGTCACTAATACCTTGATTATCAATGTTTTCAGAAACGATTTTACTGGCTTTTAAAATTTGAAAAGGCTTAGTAAAAAACAATTTTTCCGAATAATTACGCATCCAATTGGTATAAGCGCGTACTTGATAGTTACCTTGATTGAGTATAATCGGCAAATCAATATGACCACTTGCCCCACCATTTTCAATTTTAAACTCTTCGGTTGAGATGGGTGTATCTACCCCTTCTTGCAGCACATCCACATATAAGATATGGCTTATAGAATCTAATTGATGAGAAGCTGCTTCAACGACATATCCTTTGAACCAAAGCGTTTCTCCTGCTACATAATAGGGTTTGTCCGTTTGAAGATATACTTTTTCTTGGGGTAATTCCTCGGTATGGCGTTCAATTTTGCCTAAAATGGTTTCCAAAACAGTAGGTTCAATGACTTGCTTAGAGATGGTAAAACCTACTAAAATCAAAGCAACTGAGAAAAATACTTTTTTCATCATGCAAGCGTTTTGCTAATTATTTAATAATATAATTTGAAATATTAAACGAATATAGCTAATTTCTGTATTTTAGAATAGAATATGCATTGTTTTTTTTAATAACAGTGCCATGGTCTAAACCTATTTCGCCAGTACATAATCATTATCTCTCACAATACTTTTTGCACGACCTTTCAAATTTTCTGCCGCTGTCATCAACATATCGGCATCTGAAGGGAAGGGGACTGGGCTGTTGCCCAACAAGCGACACGTTTTATCGCACAAAGCGCGTCTATCTCCTTCAAATCTTACAGCGAAGTGATTGAATATAGCATTGCTTTCAAGTGAGCGACTCAATACGCGCTCGTGGGTGCGGTTGTCGAAATATTCCAAGTAACCGAACACTTTTGCTTCCTTGTGTTGTCTTACCTCGAACACATCTGCGCGAACTGTTTTGTAACGTTTTACTTTCATATCGTTACCTAAAGTGTCTTTTTTGACGTTGCCTTTGGTATCTAAGACGTAATCGAAACCATCTTCTACTTGCGCTTCTTCTACATGGTGGCTGCGGTCAAACAACTCTGGGCTAACGTCAATACGCTCAATTTTTGCCACTACCGAGTATTCATAACGCAAGTTTTCATCCTTGAAAGTATGGTATTTCACCCATTGAGAGTTCAAATCGCGGACAAAAATACTTTGCAATGTATTTTCAAAATCAGCGGGTAATATGGTTCGGCTGTCATTTTCTACAGATACATAGACGTGGTTAATGCCCATCGCATAGGCTTCTTTTGATAAGGCTTGTACATTTTTATAATCCGCAAAGTAGGCATTGACGCTGTTGAAATCGTTATAAGCTTCACGGGCAGCAAGGCGTTCTCCGCTTTTAGCGCGGTTTAGGCTTTCCAAACCTTTATTATATAGATAAGCTGCAGCACCATCTCTGGCTTCTGACAATATGAAATTGACACCGTACTCAAAATGCAAATCTGCCAATTTGCTATAATATTTTTCATCGCTCAATTTTATCAAAGGTTTGACCAACTCTTGGCGGTGGCTGATGCGTGACGCGAGGTCATAAATTGCCGTCCAACTATCAGGTGTGCGTTGTGCTTGCAAGCGACTCAGTTTCTCTGCGTCGCGCTGATTGATATAATTAAACGCTTCAACAAGCGTTTGCACGTCTTTTTCTTTCACTTTGCGTTCACGTAATTTCTCTACGGCTAACGAAACAGCTCCGTCATAATCACCGCGTTCGTAGAGTTTTTGAGGGCTTTTACAAGCATTGAATAAGACCATAGCCATAGCCCAAATTGCCAATCTAAATCCGCTTATCCTTTTCATAGTCATTTAGTTTAAAGATGAATTAATGGTTTTTCTTATCAAATGTAGATTGCTACTTCTTTGATACGAATATACACCAATGACAATCCAGAAGCAATTTAGGTCGCATCGCTTAACGGAATTTTAACCAAAAGAGATAGGGGCTTAACAAGTCTTAACAATAGTGTATGTTTTTTAAGGAAATATTTATTATATTAAAATTAAGATGATAAGGATGCTAAGGATTTAGGAACCCGCTTTTGTAGAAGTGGTGTAATCAAATACTGTAATAATGTGTCGTATTCTCGGGTTTATGTTAAAAAATACTGAGGGGTATCAATTGTATATTTTATTTTAGACTTTGATAGCCAACAGCTTAAGTATGCGTTATTTATTTCAAATAAAAAAGCCTTAATTTTCACGTTCAGAAAATTGAGGCTTTTTTGTATTTGAAATGTGATATTTACGCCTTCGGCGTTCTACCACCAATTAAATATTCAGTATATTCTTTAAATTTATCCCATTCGGCATTTGCCAACAAACGCGCTTGCTCGGGCCAAGAAGTAGGGTCATTTAAGCGATAACGAGTACCCGCTTTTTCCAAAACGCCCCTTAGATTTTCAGCACTGGCTTCGGCGAGGTCATTCCAGTTTATAATGCCTGCTTCTTTCAATAGCAATTCAATTTTAGGGCCTATACCTTCGACGGCTTTCAAATCATCGGGCGTACCATATATTTGGTGGGCAATAGCTATTATAGAAACACCCGTTGGCTCTTTAGGTGCTTCGATGGTAGAAGTAGCCTCGGTAATAGCAATCGCCACATTCGGTTGTTCAATATCAGAAGCTGATGAAGCCTCAACTTGTGGGCTATTATCTTCTTCTTCGTTATCTTCGGCGGCTATTACTGGGGGTTGTGCTTGCTCTTCAACTTTATTTTGATTGTCATAATTAAAGAAAAGTGGAACACGCTTGGATTTGGCTACCCCCTCCCGACTGTTTCGGGATGTTTCATCGGTATTTGTAGTCTTCGTGGGTGTTTCTTCTATTTTTTTTACAAGTACGTGAGCGATATAATTTTTAAAATTCTCTGTTTCGCCATTGGCTAAAAGGTGGGCTTGTTGGGGCCAGCTCAAAGGGTCGTTGAGTTGATACGCCATACCCGCATTTTGGAGAATATCGCGTAGATTGTCCACGTGCGTATCCGCTAAGGCACGCCAAGTGGCAATACCTTGTTTTTGTAAAATACCTTGAATATGGTCATCAATACCTACAACCACCGTCAAATCATCGGGAGTTGAAGGGGTTTCAACGGCAATAGTATTATAAACTATTGTATTTGGTTCTATGGCAACGTCTTCTTCTTCAATTATAGCCGTTTCTTCTTGCACATCAACTTGATTGCTGATGATGGTTCGGTGCAGTGTTACTGCGTGTTGTTGATTTTCAACTTCGGATTTATAACGCTCAATCTCACGTTTTAGATTTTCGTTGTCGTTACCCAATCCCGTGATTTTTGCTTTGGCAGATGTAAGCGTATCTCTGATGGCTTCTAACTCCGTAGAGCGGGACTCAGAAGATATGGCGGCATCTTCTTTCACACGACTATATTCTCGTTGCAAGGCTTCTAATCGTGTATTGAGAGAGGCAATATTAGCGGCTTGTGCCAAAAAATCACCGTTTATTTTATTTTTTTCTTCTTCCAAAATGGCATTTCGGCTTTTCAGTCCATCTATTTCAGTTTGTGGTGCTGTCAAAGAAGCTTGTTTTCTCAAAATATCAACTTCCTCATTCAAAGCGGCAGCTTCTTTTTTATGTAAATCTAAATCAGATTGCCATGTCTTTTTTTCAAGGTTGAAAAAATAATCGCCAATTAGATAGCCACACAAGCCCGTAGCGAGTAAACCGAGCGAAAAAACTAACGTATTGACGTAAGAATGAGACCACATCGCCCATAATAATACGGCAGAAACGGCAACTAATAGCAACAAAAGGTAGGTGCGCATGAGAAAAAGGTATTTTATGATGAGTATGAGAAAATTATTTTCGATTTAAGCACCCAAAGTTATACATTTATACTGGATATAACAACACTTTTTAGGAAAAATTATATTTTCAAGGGTATGTGATTTGCTGATAACCATATTCTAATATTTTCCTATGTATTAAAATTGATTGTGATGTTGATAGTTTCTGTCCACTATTCTTGTTAATATTAATCAAATTTACTTCTGTATCGTTTCTAATGGTGTATTCCAAATTTCCCATCCTTTTTCCGCTTGAAAATACAGCATATCTAAGCCGCTTTTCGCTTTTGCGCCTTGTGCAATACCTCGTTTCATAAAAGCGGTCATTTCTGGATTATAGACCAAATCGTACAGAAAATGTTGATTGCCAATGCCTTCATACGGCAAAAGTGGATACCCCTCAGTATTAGGAGACATACCCAATGGTGTTGTGTTGATAATAAGACGATGGGCGTTGATAATATCGGCTGTAAGTTCGGCGTATGATAAACCATTGTCCATTGCTTTACGAGAAACGTATTTGTAAGGTATATCCAACATTTTTAAAGCATAGGCAACCGCTTTTGCGGCTCCACCCGTTCCTAATATCAATGCTTCTAAATTCAAAATAGATATATCGCCTTCAGGTAGAAGCCCTAAAAGTGATTTTTGAAAACCATAATAATCTGTATTGTAGCCCTTCAAATATTGTTTCCCATTCTTTGTTGTAATTTTTATACAATTGACTGCGCCAACCTCTTTCGCCATTATATCCAATTCGTGAACATAAGGCATAACGCTTTCTTTGTAGGGGATAGTAACATTAAGACCTATAAGGTTGGGATACCCCCTCAGTATTTCAGTCAATTTTTCAATGCTACCAATAGACCATAACTCATATGCCCATGCGTGCGCAAGTCCTTCATTTTCAAATTTTTGTGTAAAATATTTTTTTGAAAAAGAATGTGTCAAAGGATAGCCAATGAGACCTAATAGATTTTTAGAAGAAGGCATAGGTAATTTGTTTTTTGCAAAAATAAAAAAAACTCTGATGTTGTGAAACACCAGAGTCCAATGAAAAACATAAAAATACCCCTATTTGTCGTTTTCTCTTAAATAATTTTGCAGCGAGCGGGGCTGCTTATTGCAAAACGTATGTTTGTTTAAAGAATATTGAATTCGTATAAAGTTTCGACCCTATTAGATAAATTATTTATCCGTATTACATTTTTCAAATACAATGCCATAAATATGCAAAATAATCATGATTTATGAATATCATATCATACGTTATACTGTCACCAAAATACTGTTTTTTAACACACTTTTAGCAAAAAGAGCTAAGGTTTTAAACTGATAATGTGGTGCGAATTGTATGGGGTCGTCGCCTTTTCCTTCAATAAAAACTTTCACCATACCTAACCTATCACCCATCTCCATATCTGATTTAGAGTCACCTACTATGACTGCTTTTTTGAAATCAATTTCTGGAAAATCTCGTTGTGCGTCCAATGCCATACCTGTATTGGGCTTGCGCCGATGGTTCGGCGATTGCGGCAAATCGGGCGCAAAATAGACTTTATCAATGCGTCCTCCGAGTAGATTTACTGTTTTAATCATGAGGCGATGTACTTCGTTGAGTTCCAATTCGGTCATAATGCCCTTGCCTACACCCGCTTGGTTGGTCACAACTACGATGCGTCCAAACACCTCTGACAAATCTTCAATCGCTTTCAAACTACCGACAATGAAATCAAAATCGTCCCATTTTGAAATATATTCATTGGGCAGTCGGGTGTTGATTACCCCGTCACGGTCAAGGAAAAGTGTCCACGTTTTATCGAATGATATCATACTGTTTTATTGATTATTCTGTTTTTAAAAAGCTTTTTGTACACGCCACAACAGTCACGCCGAAAATAGTCGCATACTAAAAAATTACACAGAGATTATATAGAAAATATACTAAAAATGAAGTAATTAAAAAAACGCTGTGGAACTCTATGTCTTCTCTATTAAACCTCTGTGAAATTTATTTCCTATCAAATTCTCAAAGATTTTTCTAAAATAACAACCAAAGTTCGATAATTTGGTTAATTATGTACTCTTGTTTTACAATTTATCAAACTAACTCAAATTTATGAAAATTGGTATTGTGTGTTATCCAACCTTTGGCGGTAGCGGTGTAGTAGCCACCGAATTGGGTATGGGTCTGGCGCGTAAAGGGCATCAAGTACATTTTATAACCTATCGCCAGCCCGTGCGTTTATCGTCTCAACATTTTCAAGAAAATATATATTACCACGAAGTCAGCGCGGCAGATTATCCTTTGTTTGAATATCCGCCTTACGATACGGCTTTGGCGAGTAAGATGGTGGATGTCGTGAAATATGAAAACCTCGATTTGTTGCATGTCCATTATGCCATTCCGCACGCAATGGTTGCCTATATTACTAAGAAAATATTGCTCACCGAAGGCCGATATGTACCTGTTATCACCACTTTACACGGTACTGATATTACTTTGGTGGGTTCTAATCGCACTTTTGCGCCTGTTGTTGAGTTTTCAATCAACAAATCGGATGGTGTCACGGCAGTGTCGCATAGCTTGAAAGCGGACACGTTAAAGATATTTAATATCAAAACAGATATAAAAGTTATCCATAACTTTATAGACTTTAAACGCTTTAACAAGCTCAATAAAGATCATTTTAAAAAAATAATTGCACCACAAGGAGAAAAAATTCTCGTGCATACCTCCAATTTTAGAAAAGTTAAAAGGGTTGAAGATGTCATTTTAATTTTCAAACAGGTTTATGAGAAAATCCCGTGCAAACTTTTACTGGTAGGTGATGGTCCCGAACGGCAATATCTTGAAGAACTATGTCGGCAAATTGGTTTATGCGATGAAATTCGTTTCCTCGGCAAGCAAGATGCCGTAGAGGAGATATTGGCAATTGCCGATTTATTTGTCATTCCATCGGCAAATGAAAGTTTTGGTTTGGCAGCGTTGGAGGCAATGGCGTGCGAAGTACCTGTTTTATCGTCTAACGCAGGTGGCTTGACAGAGGTGAATATACACGGTGTTACAGGGTTTGTAAGTAATGTAGGCGATGTTGATGATATGGCAGCCAATGCTATTAAATTATTAGGAAATGCCGAAATGCTACAAGAGTTTCGTAAAAATGCCTTTGAGCAAGCGCAAAAATTTGATATTGATAATATTCTCCCGCAATATGAAGCCTATTATGAAGAAGTGATGGAAAGGGCTATGGCGGGGAAGTTGGTGGCGGATATTTGATTGATTACACAAGTAAAGGTGTAGGACAGTTAAGGTTTTAAAAAAAGGTAAAAGTAGCAACTTTGGATTACCATATCACAAAAAAAACTGTTTTACCTATGAAAGTCGAAACCTTCGTTGGCGCAATATTGAGCAAAATGTCTGACATTACGAAATGTCAACTGAAATTTATTCCGCATTATATTATGCGTTCATTGGGTGTAAGTAGATGTACGATAATAGATGTACCAGCAATTCCGTATATGGACATTGTGGTAGAATCGGCAGGGCGATTGAAATCGCCCGCTATTGATTTTGACGACGAAAACCTATCAATAGAGGGCGATT
>JAYVKQ010000159.1:0-8351 GCA_043768285.1 Saprospiraceae bacterium
TGCAACATTGGCGCATGGGTCAACGGCGGCATTTACTTTTATGGTCAGAGTACATCTTGCTATTTTATCGCAAGTACTTGATGTCGCTTTAAAAACAACTGTGTAAGCATTATTACTAACTAATTGGCATGAGCCACTTGCAGGACCACTTTCTACTGTAACCGTTGAGCCTGCACTTGCAGTTGGTACTGTGTAATTGATAATAGCACATCCATTCGCACCAGCCGTAAATGCCAGTTCGCTCGTTGGGCAATTGGTAAAAGTAGGCGTTGCAACATTGGCGCATGGGTCATTCGTACACACCGTTGGAGAACCACTTAAAGTGAAAGCTAAGTCTGCTTGGTCAATTGATGGTTCAGCTGGAAAAGGATTAATTCTTATAGCTGTGTTGGTCGGTTGTGACACAATTGTCCATGTAAACCAGCCACTGCCACCCAATTTAGCAAGGTCTTGGACTTGGTCAGCCGCGCCAACGCCAATCTGTAATGCCTTACCACGTTGAGCAAGGGTTATGCGTGCGCCAGCCAGGTTGTTCAAGCCCGTCATAGAGGCAGCACCCCATTGGTAATAATACCAACCATTAGTGCTTGGGTTAGTATTCATCAAAACAGGACTACCTGCGGGGGCAACAAATGTTCTGCCAGTGAAAGTAACATCCACTTGTAAGCGGTGCGTTGTTGGGTTCTGAAAACTTCTCAAAATACCTTGAAGGCGGGCAGTGCCATCCGAGTTTTCGACAAACGTGGCACCAGATTCCCAGACCCATGCGGCATTGGTGTTGTCTGATAAAAGATTTTTCAAAGCGGCTCCAATAGCGTCATATTGGGTCTCAGCTTTAGCATTAAAGAGCTGTCTGCTTGCAGGAGGACATGTTTGGGCGTTAACGCTCATTGGCGCAACGAAGCCTAACAAAAATGCAAACAAAAGGAGTACATTTTTTTTCATCTTACTGTACTTTGTTTTGTTATTGAATATCAATTTAAAAGCGTATAATGATACAATGCCCATGCAGTCATAGGCTTATTGCAATCTCATTAATCAATTAGATAGCTCGCAGTTATCCAACTATTTGTAATCAAATAATCAGGCAATCAGTTTAGAACAATTATTATACGTAAAAAAAGTTAAATGGTGGTTGTTTTGTAAACTAAAAATCAGTTGGGGGATATAGTTTACTATGAAGCAAGTTCAGAATATAACATTCTGAATGAGAATAAAGGCATGATATGGGAACTTTACTATCATGGAATTGCTGTTCATAGTGAGAATGATAACGTTTGTTGCTATAAAATTATAAGTAAAAAAAGGATAAACCCTTTATCTTGCAAATATTGAACATTTTTCAATGAAAAACAAGTAATTTGTCAAATATTTATTTATCTTATGTGTTGTTATAAGGTTTTTGACGCATTATTATATTTTTTGTCACACAATTTCTATTTCTAAAAACAAAATATCCAGTGAAAGGGTTATATCTAAATTCTTTATATTTTTACACAGCACTATAATAATTACATTCATTCGGTTTGACCATTTTATCATTTTCAATATGTCAAATAAACTTATTTCTTTCATAGACAGCTTCGACAATCCGATATATCAGGGCATTACCGCCTTTGCCCTCTGTGTCGTCTTAATGTTATCTGTTCAGATATGTAAATGGACAGGTATGGATATAGAAAACGCTACTTTCTGGATGATGGCGGGAACAGTCATTCTATTTTACGCCCTATTTAGTAGCGTATTGAGTCTTTCGACTACAGATATGAATAAATATTGGACGCGCTCAACAGTCGTTTATGTTGCCTTAGTGTTAATGTGTAGTGGCTTAGCTTATCTTTTTTCTGCTCAGACTATATCAGAAGCGGGCAGTTTTCGGTGGATTTTTATGGTGCTAACTTTTGGTTATCTTTTGTTTCTTTCATTGGTAAGATTTATGCGTAAAATTGTGCATATCGCCCAACAAGAAGACGATAAGTGGACACAGCGAACAGATAAAAAAAGATAAATACTGAAACACTTTTGTGATGTTTATCAAACACTTTTGTTGGGTTATTTATTTTTTTAATAAAAAAATTAAGTTTATATGAAAATCCTCATTTTTTCTATTTTTTCCATCGTTTTAGCTTGTAATGCTACGACCCCTCAGTATTCGGCTGACAAAATGCCAGTACAAGACTCCTTGTACATAGCTGAAGGCGATACTATAAAAAAAATCATTAAAACCGATGCTGAATGGCGACGTACATTAAGTTCTGATGCTTATGATGTATTGCGCAAGTCGGGGACTGAACGCGCTTTCACGGGCAATTACTACAATAATCATGCGAAAGGGACTTATAAATGCGCTGGTTGCGCGTTGCCCTTGTTCACAAGTGAAACGAAATTTGAGTCAGGAACTGGATGGCCCTCCTTTTATAAACCCATAAAAGCTGCTCATGTGATTGAGCATAAAGATAGTGCTTACGGCATGGTCAGAACGGAAGTCGTTTGTGCCAGATGTGATGGGCATTTGGGACACGTTTTTAACGACGGGCCAAATCCAACGGGATTGCGTTATTGCATGAATTCCGTTTCCTTGACGTTTGTAAAGGAGTAAATGTATTTATGCTGACACCTTCAACATTTTCTGAAGTTATCAGTATATTGGTATCATTCAATTTTTAGCGTTTCGAATACCAATCACTTTCATCTACGGGCGAAACCACCAATTTTTGTTTGTTTTGAAGATAAAGATGTACAGCTAATTCAGCCGCTACCATAGCTTCATCATCATGCTGCAAAACTTCTGGGTTGTAGTAATGCTTGATAAAATGGGTATCAAACATTCCCGATTTAAAGGCTTCATGTTGAATAGCGAATTTGCCAAAAGGCAGGGTAGTCGCTACCCCTTCAATTATGTAGTTATCAATGGCTTCGGAGAGTCGTTGTATGGCTTCAGCGCGGGTATTGCCCCAAGCCACGAGTTTAGAAAGCAAAGGATCATAATAAATGGGTATTTCCATACCTTGTTCGTACCCATCATCCACACGAACATGCTCCATACTGAGGGGGGGACTATATTTTGTTAGAGTACCAATACTGGGTAAAAAATTATTGGTCGGGTCTTCTGCACATACGCGTAACTCGATAGCATGACCATTGATGGATAAATCTGCTTGTGAAAAAGCTAACTTTTCGCCTTTTGCCACGCAGATTTGCTGCTCCACGAGGTCAAGTCCCGTTATCCATTCCGTTACGGGGTGCTCTACTTGCAAGCGAGTATTCATTTCTAAAAAATAATAATTCAAATGCTCATCCACCAAAAACTCCACTGTTCCTGCGCCTCTATAGTTGCACGCTTTGGCAACATTCACAGCGTCTTCGCCCATGCGTTTGCGGATGTCGGGCGTTAGGCAGCTCGAAGGTGCTTCTTCCACCAATTTTTGATGCCTGCGTTGGATACTACATTCTCTTTCAAATAGATAGACCGTATTGCCATAATTATCAGCCAATACTTGTATTTCGATATGGCGCGGACTACCCACGTATTTTTCAATAAAAACGGAACCATCGCCAAAGGCACTGATGGCTTCACTCACGGCACGTTGCATTTGTTCATCAAATTCGGCTTCATTTTCTACGATACGCATACCTTTTCCGCCACCACCCGCCGAGGCTTTTATCAAAATGGGATAGCCGATTTGCGCCGTAATCCGCTTGGCTTCAGCTATATCCGAAATAGCCCCCTCAGTGCCAGGAACCATTGGAATATTGTATTTTTTAACAGCTTCTTTCGCACCTAATTTTGACCCCATCATTTCGATAGAATGAGCCGTGGGACCAATGAAAGTCATACCCGCTGCTTCAACGGCTGCCGAAAAACCCGCATTTTCACTCAAAAACCCATAGCCTGGGTGGATGCCTTCAACGCCTAATTTTTTAGCTTCTTCAATTATTTTGGCACCTAAAAGATAGGATTGATTGGACGGCGCAGGTCCTAATAGTATTGCTTCATCGGCATAGCGTACATGAGGGCTAAACCTATCCGCTTCTGAATATACAGCAACAATTTTAATACCCATTTTACGGGCAGAACGCATAACGCGCAGAGCGATTTCACCGCGGTTGGCTACGAGTATTTTTTTCATAATGTGGTTTTGAAATACAAATATAGAAACTATACGGCTGCCACCTTAGCTTTGGTGTCTGTTTTTTCCCAAGTTCTATATTTTACTGAATAGTCATACACATATTGCAAAATAGCGCGTTCTGTTTCATCCAAAGCGACATTACGGCGTGCAAAAACTCGTTCTGCTGTTTCAAGAGCCTTGTTGATGGTATAGGTTTCAAAGCCGCCAACGCCGCCCCAACTAAATGAAGGGATAAAATTGCGTGGAAAACCCGCCCCAAACACATTGGCAGATACGCCTACCACTGTTCCTGTATTAAACATCGTATTGATAGCGCATTTGGCGTGGTCAGCCATAATTAAGCCCAAAAACTGCATACCCGTTTTCTGAAAACTATCTTTGGTGTAATCCCATAACTTAACAGGTTCGTAGTTATTTTTAAGGTTGGATGTATTGGTATCTGCACCCAAATTGCACCATTCGCCAATCACCGAATTGCCCAAATAGCCTTCATGCCCTTTGTTAGAATGAGCGAAAATAACAACGTTATTGACCTCGCCGCCAACTTTTGAGTAAGGACCGATGGTTGTAGCACCATATATTTTAGCACCCATTTTCAAAACAGACCCTTCACACAATGCCAACCCACCTCTAATGCTGCAACCTTCCATAATTTCAGCATTTTTGCCGATATAAATAGGTCCTTTTTTAGTATTCAAAATAGTACATTCTACGGTAGCACCTTCTTCAAGGAAAATTTGAGAGGTATCGCCTACGATTTGGTTCGAATTACTGAGGGGGGCAGATGCGCGCCCTTTGGTGATGCGTTCAAAGTCACTGCGTAAGGCTTTATCATTATTAGAGAAAATATCCCACGGGCGTTCAATAGTGATATATTCTACATCTTTATCAAGGTCGAAGCCATCTAATTGATCAATAGCATTATCTTCTATAAGGTTGTAAAACTGCTTTTCGTCAATACGTGCTGCAAGCAATTCTCCATCCTTCAACAAAGCTTGATTAAACTTTAAATTGTTTATCAGTTTACACAGGGCTTCGTTGGGCAGTACCGAACCATTGATTACCCAATTATCCTTTTCGATTGCAATCGGGAACTTATCGGAAAGATAATCCTGCGTAATATAGGAGGCTTTCCCTTTGAGCCAGTGTTCCCATTTTTCACGTATAGTCCAAATACCCAAGCGGATTTCGCACACGGGGCGGGTGTATGAAAGCGGGAGTAATTGGTCGCGGGTATCAGGATCGAATAAGATGATATTTTTCATATTAATTAAATTAGATTGGCTGCCTTGAAAACGAAATGTGCAAGCGTAAAGTATATGGCGTAGCCGTTCACGGGAGAAAATGACAATTATACGTGAAAAACAGGCGGTTAGTTGGGTACATAAAAAAAAGTCCTGCACGTTGGTACAGGACTTTTTTTATGTGTTGATTTTTTATTTTGCGAACTTCGCAAATTTCTTATTGAATTTGTCGATACGGCCTGCTGTATCTACAAATTTCACCTTACCCGTAAAGAAAGGGTGAGAGAACGCCGAGATTTCCATCTTAACGAGTGGATACTCTTTACCATCGTCCCACACTGCTGTATCCTTCGTGTTAGCTGTTGAGCGCGTCAAAAATGTTTCGTCAGTCGCTATATCTTTGAATACTACCATACGGTAAGCCTTAGGATGAATATCTTTTTTCATTGTCTTTTTTTTACCTTTTCAAAATGAAGCGCAAAGTTAAATCCTTTTTCTAAAAAAGCAAACTCTTTTTTAGAAAAAACTTAAAATGCCTCAAATTAAAATTGTTTTTAAGAGCGTTGTTTCCTTTTTTCGGTGCCAGACATTAGAATAGCACAAGTAAAAAGCAAAGCACACAGCATTAATTCGGAAAAAATAGACGTTATCATGGTGTTGTGGGTTAAGTTTGGTTATGTGAAATAATGTTGTCAATTTATAGACGCAAATTATTCCTAATTCGTTACTGATGCAACTAAATTATGCATCCGGAGATTCTTTTATTGATAATTACCGTTTTTAGGGTATTAATCGTGCTTAGAATTTGATAAGCCTCTCTTTTTTTCAAAATAGTTGTTACTTTGCAGTATGAGATATTTCAAGATTGCCTTACTCACTACTTTTTGTACAATATTATCCTTAGCCAACGCACAAGATACCTCTATGGTAGTCGTAGATAGTATTGAATTTGAAGGCAATAAAAAAACTAAAAACCGCATCCTGCTTCGTGAACTGACTTTTGCGAAAGGTGACTCGATACCCCTCAGTATGTTGAACACTACTTTGGAGCAAAATCGCCTACGCCTAATGAATACCAATCTCTTTTTTACAACAAAATCCAATATTAAAAAAATGGACGGTAAGCACGTTACTGTTCTTTTTACAGTCAGAGAAAATTGGTTCCTTTTTCCTGTTCCTATTTTTGAGCTTGCCGATAGAAATTTTAATGTGTGGTGGAAAGAACAAAATCGCAGTTTTCGGCGCACGAATTACGGTGTCCGTATGACCTATAACAATGCAACGGGACATAGAGACCCTTTCAGTGGCTTGGTACAATTGGGCTATACCCCCAAATATACGCTCAATTATTCGTTGCCTTATATCAATAAAAAACAAACCATGGGTGCTTCTTTCGGTTATTTTAGTGCCGTGAATAGAGAGGTGGGCTTTAAAACGGATAGCAATAAATTGGTTTTTTTTAAAGATACAGCTAAATTTTTACAACGCCGCCGCGCTATTAGTGCTGGGTTAAGTTATACGCCAGGTTTATATGCTAACCATTATGTTTCGGTGGGGTATAGCAACAATCAAGTGGATACCTTTGTCGCGCAAACGCTTAATCAAGATTTTTTTCTGGAAAGAAAAATGCACCAACGCTATATATGGATGTATTATAGTTTTAATTACGACAAACGCGATATACGACCCTATCCACTTAATGGTTTTGTCTTTAATTTTTACATGCAAAAAAATGGATTTTTAAAGTCGGATGATGTCAATGCCTTTGATATGAGTGTGCGCTTCACAAAGTTTACCCCCCTCAATAGCAAATGGTATATTGAAAATACAGGCAAGGTGAAAACGGCATTGGTGCGGCAATATCAACCCTATAACTTGATGCGCGGGCTTGGTTTTGGTGGCGATTTCATACGTGGTTACGAATATTATGTGAGCGATGCGTTAGATTATGCGTATTCTAAAAATAGCTTAAAATTTCAGTTGTTTGATAAAAAATTAGATTGGCGAAAACTTTCGCTCATAAAAAAATACGACTACGTACTCGAAATACCCTTAAAATCTTACGTAACTTTCAATTTTGATGCGGGATATACTAATAATCCTTATCGAAAAATAAGTAATACATTGACCAATCGCACACTGTATGGTGGTGGTGTGGGTATAGATGTTATTATGTACTATAATATGGTGTGGCGTTTTGAATACAGTATGAACCACTTGGGTGAGCGCGGGCTGTATTTCAGCTATTCAGGTGGGTTTTAATTGTCTAAGATATTTTTCAAAGCCTCATTTACACGTTGGCGTTGCTCTTTTTTCTGAATAACGCTTGGCTCTACGGCACGTTCTGCGCAATCCATAACGCCACAACGCTCACAAGTAATACTCACTTCGCGGGTGGCGATAGACACATCATTCAGAAACCTTATCTTACTTTTAGTGTCAGCATCTATCAAAATACCCAGAGTGACACTCACATTGCGCTTTCCGTCTGGATGCACCATCGTGAGACATAAATATTCATCGTTGGTGCTATAAAAATTGCTACGTTGTGCGCCAATCATAACATTTGGCACCCCCTCAGTATTTTCACCCTTTTGTAGGTGTTGAAAGTCTTGCAAAAGCGTTATTGAAACCCAACGGCGGCAGTAATGCTCATCTAAGCCATTGCCATGCGGTTGATGGCGGCGATGCAGGTGCATTTCTTTATTGATGTCAAACTTATCTGTTTTGATATGGTGAATAAAACGCAAGAAAAATATTTTAGATATGCCGAAAAAGCGTGGCAAAACATTGGTCATGCGCTGAAACAACATTTCTGGCGTGGCTTGATATTTATCCATCAATTTTGACAAAAATGCGCCATTATCCCATTGTTCTAATTTCAAAAAAGTATCAATATCCTTAGTAAAAGCCTCTCTATTCATCAGTAAAGCAGCAGAAAAATAGCCTGCTTTGAAGTGATTGAGGGCTTCGT
>JAYVKQ010000160.1:0-2371 GCA_043768285.1 Saprospiraceae bacterium
TACATTCTAAAACCATAATCATTCCACCCCAAACCACCAACCAATTCCTTACCATTGTATTGGTATTTATTCGCACCTAAGCCACCCGCCGTATTCCAATTACCCACCATATTCATACCAAAAGGGTAATAGTGGTTTATTTGTTTTATATCGGCTACGGTTATTGTGCCATCGTTGTTGGCATCGCTATACGTGACCCGCGCATTGCCCAAATGGTCTTTGATGGTGTATTCATGCTCGTAAGTGTTACCACTGTTGCGAATAACTGCCCCCTCAGTATTGGCGAACCTATCCACCACGCCCCCTTTGTATTCGATGCCATTTATATAGTCGCGCACTTCGATAGCAATATTATTTAAAAATACTGTTTTGCGGAGTTTTGCGCCCGATGCGTCATAAATAAACTCAATACGGCGGGGATTTGATGCATTATCTACGGTAAACGTGATGACCAAAGGCAAATTTAAGTGATTATACGCAATGTTGGTAATGCCTTTGTTGTCATCTTTAGTCAAATTGCCATTGGCATCGTAGGTGTAATGCGTTGCTCCCGCATTTACGGCAGCACTGACGGTCCTAAAGCCTGAATACAAAATACCTGATTCGGCTACTTTTATCAGTTTATTTTTATCATTGGGGTCATACGTATAGGTTAAGTTATCAATGGTATTGAATTGAGCACACATAAGGTTTGTCCCATTGACAGGGATATTACCATATAGGTTTGCGCCCGTTCTAACCATAGATTGAATATTTCCCCTAACATCGTAAGTCACAATTTCTTTGTATTTGTTATCCGTATCGTAGGTATTTACCCAACCTTTGTTGATAGTATGAATATCGGTATAGTTTGCCTCAGTCATTCTATCCAAATCATCATATTTGAAGGAATAGCCCTGTGCTTCACGACCTGCCACTTGCCATTCTATTTGCGATATATTGCCATTGCGTTGAGCGGGTCCGCTATTCGGATAAAGGGTATTCGGTGCATCATAGCGTATAATTTCCTTGAATAGGTCTGGGTTGCTTTCACTCGAATTGGCAGGTGGTGTCAAAATCCCACTTGTACCCAAAGAAGCATAGTTGGTCGCAACAGCCGTAGGCGTTGTAACACAATTGAACACAGGGTAGTCCAAAGTAGAAGGTAAAAATCCGCTGTTGATACTGGTCAACCACCCACGATTGTTGTACGTATAGTCTTGCGATTGTAGATATTTGTTATTCACAAATGCTGTATTTTTCTCAATCACTTGGTCTTTCCAATTGTAATTCATATTGGAGAGTATAAATGTGGGTGTTGCTACGGCAGTACTAGCGAAAGCATACGCATATTTCGATTGCTTTAATCGTTGCCCATTATCGTATTCAAAAGACTGCGCTTGGCGTACATTTTGAGCGTTTCCAGTGCCGGTATTACTGTAGAGATAATTATATGTAATTGTTGGTTTTTGTGCGCCATCATAACTCGACACCATCCAATTGACACCACCATAATCATTATCTGTAATAGGTAGGTCGGCATTGACCAATGTCGTACCAAGTACATAGGTTTTAGAAAGTAAATGTTGTTTGCCTGTCCAAACGGGATTACCTGTATATTCCAAAGTCGGACGGCGTTCAATATATGACCACATAAAGTCGCGCAGGGTAGTTGCTCCTGCGGGTTTTAGCACCTTTGCGCCTTGGTGTTTTACCCAAGTACGGTTGGGGTAGTATTGGGTTTCGGTGAGTTTATCGGCATCCGCAATAGTGACACTGAGGGCAGTTGCGGCAGGCGTGGTGGTTGTTACCCAGCCCGTTTTGCGCACTTGTCCAATTTCGTTGTATTCAGTGCCGAGATATTTACTGGCACTGCTTGCCCGCATATTCCCGTCTTGGATTAAGGTCAAAAGGTCGCGGTTGTCGTAGTAGAATTTTTGGACATCCGCATTGGGTACTTTCTTTTCGGATAGTCGAATGCGGCTGTCGTAAGCATAGGTAAACACAAGGGATGCAATCGGATTGCCATTGGCATCAACACCACTGGGTGGAATAACCATCGCTAAATTGCTGTATTCATCGTAAATATTGTAGGTATCTACTCTTTGCGCACCCAAAAACTTGCGGGTTAGTACAACACGCCCCCATTTGTCTTTATAGACTTTCGTTTTACCCACGTTGGTGGCGGTTGGGAGTATATATGTCCCATTTTCGTCCCAAGTGGTTACTTTATAGAGCAAATTGGCAGCATAATACACGTTATTATTGACAACCGTACCCGGTGCGCCTTGTACGACGTTAGGCGTAGGAGTAGAAAAAATAGAATTAGCCTATGGCTTGTAGGCTTGTAGGCTTGTAGGCTTGTAGGCTTGTAGGCTTGTAGGCTTGTAGG
>JAYVKQ010000161.1:0-2268 GCA_043768285.1 Saprospiraceae bacterium
GACAAAAGGCAATCGCCAAACCTTTGGCAATTTGCCAGACAACAGCAAGGAAGGTGTGATGATACGGGCAGAAATATCGCAGCCCGAAGCCTACGTGGGGCAACAAGTGATTTTAGACTATAAAATTTACAGCCGCGTAGATGTCAATAATATGGATATTGTGAAAGAACCTACTTTTGATGGGTTTTTCAAGCGAAAATTGCAAAACTTCCCAGAAATAGACAGCCGTGTGACTATTGGTGGGAAGCAATATTTATCGCGCATATTGGGGCGTGTGGCACTATTTCCGCAGCGTGAAGGCTTTTTGAGCATTGACCCAATGGGCGCGCACATCAGTATTTTGCGTAATGACAACCGCGACCCGTATTTTGGTTCGCTATTGGGCGAAAATGTGGTATTGCAATCCAACACCGCGCAAATTAAGGTAAAACCTCTACCAGCTAATACGCCTTCCAATTTTACGGGTGGAATCGGTTCTTTTCAAATGGAAACATTTATGACCAAAACCAATGGCTCTACCGATGATGTTTTTTCTTTAAAAATGAAAATTGTGGGTAATGGTGACGCTAAAAAATGGGTTGCGTCAAAGTTCTTACCAATAGACGGATTAGAAATATACGAAGCTAAAACGCTTAAAGAAGAAGAAATCGAAAATCAAGGCGAAATACAGACGGTTAAAGAATTTGAATACTTGATTATGCCCAAAAAAGAGGGTCAATATGCCCTAAAACCCGAATTTGTCTATTACGATACTGAGGGGGGTGAATATAAAACGCTGGCTAATAATGTGTTCAATCTCACAGTCACGCAAGGTAATAATAAGGTAGCCACCGTTTCGTCAGATGATTTTGATATGCAAAGCAATACCAGTTTAATATCCCGCATTGGGCATATATTCGATAACGCTTGGATAAGGAATTTGTCTATACTACTATTGCTTGGCATAGGCGGTATTTATGGCTACAAGCTCTATCAAAATATGAGCAAAAAGGGGGGTAATGAAGAAGTTATCACCGAAATATTAACAATAGATAATGCGCAAAAAGTAGCCCAACAGCACCTCACACAAGCCGATATATTTCAAAATAAAAACAAGGCACAATCGTTTTATGAAGAAATATCAAAAGCCATGTTTACATATGCGAGTGGAAAATTGAGTATCCCCTTATCTGAATTTTCCAAATCGAATATTGAAGAAAAATTAAAGGATTTGAAAATTAGTGAAGCATCTATTCAGAATTTTATCGACGTTATAAAAAATTGCGAATTGGCTTTATTTGGTGGGCAAATGGGTCAAAATACTGATGGAACATCCCGAGACAACCGGGAGGGGAGGGATGAGATGAGAAAGACATATCAACAAGCGATGCAAGTGATTGTTGATATTGAAAAAGAAGGAAAATAATTGAACCTGTGGTACTGCTATATATAGGGATTCGCAATCAGTAAGTTACTTGAGCCGTGCCAGAGTTGTTTTAATTGTGCTTAAAAGAATTTGGACAAGTGTTAAAACTTCTTACCTTTGAACGTTGTTTAAAAATAAAAATATAGCGATGAAACGCCGAACATTTATAAAGTCAATTCCAGTTAGTATTCCATTGGCAGGAGCCACAATGGGATATGCTCAAAAATCTATTTCTCAAATCAAAAATGTAAATAAAACTATGGCATTTGAATTACCCGCGCTTCCATATGCGCACAACGCCCTCGAACCCCATATTGATGCCCGTACTATGGAAATTCACCACGGCAAACATCATCAAGCCTACGTTACCAATCTCAACAATGCTGTTGCTGCTGACGCAAATGCACAAGGTAAAACGTTGGAGGAGTTGAACGCTTCTATTTCAAAATTTGCCCCAGCTATCCGCAACAACGGTGGTGGTCATTGGAATCACGCTTTCTTTTGGAGCATTATGGGTCCAAATGGTGGCGGCGAACCCAAAGGTGAAGTTGCTTTTGCTATAAACGGTGCTTTTGGCAATTTCGACAATCTAAAAAAAGAATTTGCAACTGCAGGCACAACCCGTTTTGGGTCAGGTTGGGCTTGGTTGTGCGTAGATGCGAATAAAAACTTGTTCGTCAGTTCTACACCCAATCAGGACAATCCTTTGATGGATATTGCAGATAAAAAAGGAACACCCATATTGGGTCTTGATGTGTGGGAACACGCCTATTATTTGAATTATCAAAACCGCCGTCCTGACTATATCGGCGCATTCTGGAATGTCATCAACTGGGAAGCTGTAAACGAACGTTTCGTGAAAG
>JAYVKQ010000162.1:0-4385 GCA_043768285.1 Saprospiraceae bacterium
TGTCCATACTTATTTGATTGCGTTCTTTTTCAGTTTTACTTTGTCTCATTTGACAAAGGTATATTTTTACCCTTTTTTTTCCAAATAAGGAATTGCTGACAAAGGTTTAGTAAACGGAAAATTATTTTTTTTTGAAAAAAAAATAATTTTCCGTTTACTAAACCTACGCACAAAACATTTTCATGAAATTTATAAAAATCCTTTGAACACTAATGATCAACTATAATCTATCAACTATAATCTATCAACTAAATCTATGTTTATAAAAATAACAACAAGCAACTACCTTATCGTGCATGGTTTTGATAGAAACAATAAAGAAATTATTGAAACGGTAATGGTTGAAAAACCAGTAGTGAAAATAGTAGCCGTCAGTCGTATTCAGTCATTGACTGAAAAATATATACTCGTTACAGGCTCACATGGGCGCATGATGTATTGGGAATATACCGAAAGTATGGCAGATATTGAAGAGCAATTGGCGCATAATGGCTTGCTTTTATCTTAGTATCACCCATAAGTTTTTTTTATAAAACATTGAAAATCAAAAAGCTATGTGTACTATCTGGCTATGTGTTTTAAAAAAAATGTACCCTACTTTTATATGTTTATGAAACTTCACTTTTCTGTTTCAATTTTAAGCTACTTTCTGCATCATCCCTACAAATTTCTGTAAAGATTGACCCGGATTTTCCGTCTTCATAAACGCCTCACCAATCAAAAAACCTTCGAAGCCATACCCCCTCAGTATTTGGATGGTTTCGGGATTCGATATGCCACTTTCCGCAATTTTTACAAAGCTATCAGGTATTTGTGCCGATAAATCAATAGACGTTTGAATAGATACTGAAAACGTTTTGAGGTTGCGGTTGTTGATGCCGACGCAATCAACAGTATCACATATTTTATCCAATTCCTCAGCCGCGTGCATTTCTAACAAAACCTCCATACCCAAGTCTTTCGCAACCCGCGATAGATGCTTCACTTCTTTATGCGATAAACACTCGGCTATCAGCAAAATCACATCGGCACCATTGGCTTTGGCTTCAAAAACTTGGTATTCATCAATCATAAAATCTTTGCGCAATATGGGTATCTCGATTGCCCTACGCACTGTCCGCAAATCAGACATCGTGCCGCCAAAGAACAATTCATCGGTCAAGCAAGAGATAGCCGCTGCACCTGCTTGGGCGTAGCCAGTCGTAATATCGCGCACATTTGCTCCTTCTTTTATCCAACCCAATGAGGGCGATTTGCGCTTGTGTTCGGCTATAATCCCGCTCGAATTGGCGCGTTTCAAAGCCTTTTTCAAGCTAAAACACGGCTCTTTGAACTGCCCCATTTGGGTCAAATTACTGAGGGGGGTCTCTCGCTTACGCTCCGCTACCTCTATTTTTTTAGCCGCAACTATTTTTTCTAAAATATCCATAAAGTTATTCTCTAATAAAATCCAATTCTTCAATATCATTTAAGCGGACGATGACGGAGGGTTCGCCTTTTTCGCGGCTATCTTGCTTGTATTTGACAACAAAATCCACCTCTTCTAATACGTCAGAATTGATTTCACCGTAATTACTGGGGAAAGGTTTACCTGTTTTGTTGGCAGAAGTAGAGACAATAGGTTTTCCCAATTGACGAATCAACTCGCGACAAAAAGCATCTTTTACAATGCGGATTGCTACACTCTTATCTTTTCCCAATACAGAAGGAGCCAAGCCGATACCTTCTTCGTATATGACTGTAACGGGGCGATCATGATAATGCAGAAGGGTTTCGATGCGCGGATGCACATGATCTACAAATAAGCGCAGTGTGTCTATACTATCTACCAAAAGGACGTAACCATCTTTATTTTTGCGGTTTTTAATAGCATTGATTTTTTGAACGGCGGCTTCGTTTGTAGCATCGCATCCAAGCCCCCAAATGGTGTCGGTTGGGTATAAAATAACGCCTCCTTGACGGAGAACATTTAAAATTTCATCAAATTTTTCGTTTTCAAACATAATCGTTTATATTTGTAGATAGCTAAAATAAATTAGCACTTTTTTTTACATAAAATATTGATAATGAATAAGATAACGTGATGTACGATTTTTGATGTACGAAGTACGATGAGTCATTAATCAACGCTATTTATATTTCAAAATTATAAACGCCAAAATTAGGTTGATTGGTCAATATTTAGGGTCTTTTTTGCGTTTTTTATTCATATTTATTTTTCAACTATTTATTACAGCCACTAATTGCACTAATTTTATTTATAAAAAGAGTTATAATTAGTGAAAATTAGTGCAATTAGTGGCTGTAATAAATAGTTGAAAATAAACAAACCGATTTTGCTTATTCCGACTATAAAAAACTATATTACAATTGAAAAAGCGGACGCATCTTATACTTTTAATCCTTTTACTTATCCCATCACTCACGTGGGCACGCCATATCGTAGGCGGCGAAATTACGTATCGGTTAGTTAGCTCAACCGCTACAAGCAATCGCTTTGAATTTACGATGCGCATATATCGAGATTGCAATTCGCAGAACGGCGCACCATATGATTTAGATGCCGTGATAACAACGTATCGCAAAATTGCAGGCACGCAAGTCGAAAGTACTACCGTACCTGTGGGACCTATCGGAAGAGTAGCTAAACCGTCTTATCCCTGCCTTATTTCGCCCAATATCTGTGTTGAAGAGGGCGAATATAAATGGACAAGAGACTTGCCAAAAATTAATGATACGTATCTGATTGTCTATCAAAGATGTTGCCGCAATGAATCTATTTCCAATATCATTAATCCAGGAGCGGCGGGCGCAAGTTATACGGTCGAAATAACGGCACAAGCGCAACAAGTGGGCAATAACTCACCCACGTTCAAGCAATTTCCCCCAACTGTGATATGTGGTAATTTTCCACTAAAATTTGATCATTCCGCGACTGACGCAGAGGGTGATCAATTGGTATACAGCTTTTGCGAACCCTACGCAGGTGGTGGTCAAACCAGTGGTATAGGGTGCGGCAATACAGCACCCGCTCCTGCGTGCTGGCCCCCGTTTGGTACAATTGCCTATAAACAACCCGAATATACGTATCAAAACCCCGTTGGAGGCGACCCCGTGGTTAAAATTGACCCCAATACGGGTTTGATAACAGGTACACCTAATCAGTTAGGGCAATATGTGGTGAGTGTATGTGTGGAAGAATACCGCAATGGCAAATTATTGAGTATTATTAAGCGCGATTTTCAATTTAATGTCGCACCTTGCAATCCTACGGTCAAAGCATCTATCGTAGCGGATACAATTATTAATAAGACATACATCCTTCAAAGCTGTGGCGAAAAGTTTATAAATGTTGCAAACAGAAGCAATAACAGAAGTGATATTTCTGATTTCCGTTTTGATATCAACGTTAAAGGCGAAAATGTAACCTATAAAGATTGGGATCCAAAAGTACAATTTCCAGATACTGGCACATATAAAGGTGCATTGTTTTTAAACCCCGGAACGCTTTGCGCCGATACTATTCAGTTGCAATTCAATATATTTAGTAGCCTTATTGTCAATTTTGCCTACAAATATGATACGTGCGTAGCGGGTCCTGTTGCATTTACGGATAGTTCAAAAACGTTTAATGGTGCTATCACACAATATTATTGGACATTTGGTGATGGAAAAGATACTTTTGCGCGTAATCCGATACATCTATACCAAACACCCGGCACCAAACGCATTAAGCTCAAAGTGACGGACACCAAAGGCTGCACGCAAGATACGGTTCGCCAAATAAATTGGCAACCCGTGCCGCCTTTGATTGTCATTCAACCGAGTTCTTTTACAGGTTGTACGCCCGCAACATTGATGTTTAACAACCTCTCGCGCCCTATTGATAGCACTTATGATATTCGATGGACGCTCGGCGACGGTGGTACATCACGCGCTATTAGCCCAACTTATACCTATCAAAACCCTGGCTTATATAGCATCAATATTGAAATTACATCACCCATTGGTTGCAAAGTAAGCCGCAATTTCAAAGATTTAATACGCGTCAATCAAGGGGCAAAAGCGGATTTTGAATTTTTGCCCGAAAAGATAACGAAATTGCAAAGTACGGTCACATTCACCGATAAATCGCAATTTGTGAACCGTTGGCAATGGCTTTTGAATGATAAAGCCTTTTCGTCACGGCAAAATCCTTCTTATACGTTTAGGGATACAGGCTTGCAAAAAGTCAAATTATTTGTCGCCAACCAAGTCGGTTGCACGGATACTTTGGTCAAATATATAGATGTGATACCCGAAGTGTCTTATTTTTTGCCCAATGCTTTTACGCCCAATAATGATGCTAACAACGATATTTATAAAGGCAATGGACTTGTAGATGG
>JAYVKQ010000163.1:0-6936 GCA_043768285.1 Saprospiraceae bacterium
GTGGTTTGGTATTTTGGCTGACCCCCTCCCTATTCCCGTATATTGCAATCGTTTTAGTTGCTTTATTAATCATAGTCGTTCAGTTTTTTAGAAACCCTACGCGCACGATTGAGCAATTTGACGATAATATCGTCTATGCGCCCGCCGATGGCAAAGTGGTGGTAATTGAAGAAGCGGTAGAAACAGAATATTTTAAAGATAAACGCTTACAAGTGTCTGTTTTTATGAACCCCTTTAATGTCCACGTCAATCGCAATCCGATTGGGGGTGTTGTCAAATATTATCGCTATCACGAAGGAAAATATTTGGTGGCTTGGCATCCAAAATCTTCTACCGAAAATGAACGCACGACGGTAGTCATTGGCAATGGCAAAAACGAAGTTCTCTTTCGCCAAATTGCGGGTGCATTGGCAAAACGCATTATTGCTTACGTCAAAGAAGGGCAAACTGTGACGCAAGGTGATGATATGGGTTTCATCAAATTTGGCTCGCGTGTGGATTTATATTTACCCTTAGATGCTAAAATAGAGGTCAATCTTGAACAAAAAGTGGTGGGTAATAAGACCATCATTGCTCGTTTATAATTCATGCAATTTCTAACAATTCAGCGCAAAATATGCTCTTTTGCTGAAGCCGAAAAGCGCGTGAAGCAATGGCAATCAAAAGGTTATACTGTTGTTTTCACCAACGGTTGTTTTGATATTTTGCACTATGGGCATATTCATTATCTCGCTGAAGCGCGTGATTTGGGGCATAAATTGGTGGTTGGTCTGAACAGTGCCGCCTCTGTCAAACGCTTAAAAGGAGAACACCGCCCTATCAATGATGAAGCTACTCGCCAAGCACTTTTAGCTGCCCTTTCTATGATTGATATGGTCGTGGTTTTTGAAGAAGATACGCCATATAATTTGATTAAAACATTGGTGCCCAATATTTTAGTAAAAGGCGGCGATTGGTCGCCATCGCAAATTGTCGGGTCGGATGTTGTGTTGGCAAATGGTGGTATGGTCAAAAGCTTACCATTTATAGAAGGTTATTCTACGACCAATATTGAAGCGAAAATTAGGTCTTGGACGTAACCCCCTCAGTATTTTGAGATAATTTATTTGCAGTAACTCCACTTAGGGGCAAAAAGGCATTTTTGCATTAATTTTCATATCGGAAGGGCGATTGAAATCGCCCCCTATTGATGGTTTTCGTGTTTAAAAATCAATAGCGGGCGATTTCAATCGCCCTGCGGATACCACCATAATGTTCATAAACTGTATTTCTGACGATATATTGACGGGGTGATTTCAAATCACCCCGTCAATATGCAACTCTGTGTACCTCTGTGTCTTCTCCGATAACCTCTGTGTAATAAAACGCTCTCTAATCCCTCTTTCTACTCCCCCTTAAAATCCAACGACACTGAATTGACACAATGCCGCACATTCTTAGGCGTAAAACGCTCTCCTTTGAACACATGACCCAAATGCGCATCGCAATTGGCACACAATATTTCCACCCGCCGCCCATCGGCATCCGCGTCATAGCGAATAGCCCCTTCAATTTCATCATCAAAAGAGGGCCAGGCGCAGCCACTGTCAAATTTAGCCGCCGAGCGATATAAGGGCGCATCGCAACGACGACACACATACATACCTTGCGCATAATGCTTATTGAACTTACCTGTATGCGGATATTCCGTGCCTTTATAGACAATCACCCGCGTTTCTTCGGGCGTGAGGTCGTTGTATTTTTTAATATTTGACATATTGTTTATTTTTCAGTCGCTTCGGATATTATAGATTACACTTTTTCTAATTCTATAAAACCATCTTTAACGGGAATGGTTCATTTTAATTAACTACAATAGTTTTATCATTATACACCACCGTAAATCCTGACCGTACTTTATACCGTTTTAGGGTTTCAACGGCATCATTAACCGTTACCTTACCCTTCGTAATGGCAGCGTCGGCTTCCGAGCCAGTGAACACGACTCCTACTGTTTTCAATAAGATGTTCAATTCGACGAACTCGTGTCCATCCAAATCATATTCAAACTCAAATTGCTCTTTATTTTTCATTGTTTTATTATTTTAGGAGGCATTTTATGATAAATAGTACAAACGTAGTTAAGGTATTAAATATTTTTTTTTTCAATTGTAAAATCATTCCAACTCAACAACAAGGTCATCCTGCTCCACCAAAGTCTTCTCCACCAAATGTATCCGCTTCACCTTACCCGCCATTGGCGACGTAATAGTTGATTCCATTTTCATGGCTTCGATGATGAAAAGGGGCGATTGCGGCGTTACTAAATCGCCCTCGTGAACGAGTATGCGGCTGATGCTGCCTTGTAGGGGTGCGCCGATGTCGTATTTGGTGGCGATTTTTTTATGAACGGCTACTTTTGTTTCTACTTTTTTATCCTTCACGGTGATAGAGCGCGTCTGCCCGTTTAGGCGGAAAAAGACGGTGCGCTCACCCGATATATTGGGCTCGGTCATATTGAGGAATTGCACCAATATGCTTTTGCCTTTATCAATTTCGACCAATATCTCCTCATTGTATTCCAAGCCGTAGAAAAACGCGGGGGTCGGCAAGTTGCGGACGGGACCAAATTCCTCATAGTGCTTGTAAAAATCTTCATAGACTTTCGGATACAATTGCCACGAGAGGAAATCTAAAAACGAGACGTGGTCGCCAAATTTCCCTTGAAAAAACGTGTATTCTTTATCAAAATCAATGGGTGCGAGGTATTCATTCGGGTTTTTAGTATTCGGTTTTTCGCCTTTCAATATGATATTTTGAATATTAGCGGGGAAGCCGCCTGGGTTTAGTCCCAAGTCGCCGTGCATCATTTCTTTTACGCTTTCGGGGAACGCTAAATTGCCCCCCCTCAGTAATACATCCTCTTTTGTAAGGTTATTGGCAGTCATAAAAAGAGCCATATCGCCCACTACTTTTGAAGACGGCGTGACTTTTACAATATCGCCAAACATTTCATTCACTATTCTATAATTGTGCTTGACGGTTTCAAACTTCGCTTCCAGACCCAAGCTACGGGCTTGCGGACGGAGGTTTGAATATTGCCCCCCGGGTATTTCGTGGTCATACACTTCGGCAGTACCCGTTTTGAGTTCACTCTCAAATGGATAGTAAAAATCGCGGACATCTTCCCAATAGTTAGAAAATTGGTTCAAAAGCGGTAAATCCATAGGGTTTTCGCGCTTATGCCCTTGCATCATCGCTACAACTGAGTTAAGATTGGGCTGCGAAGTCGTTCCCGATACTGATGATAAAGCCAAATCAATCACGTCTATTCCCGCTTCAATAGCTTTCAAATAAGTGGCAGCTTGTATGCTCGATGTATCATGGGTATGCAAATGGATAGGTATCGTAATATGCTTTTTGAGTTCAGATACCAGCGTTTCGGCAGCATATGGTTTCAACAAACCCGCCATATCTTTGATGCCGAGTATGTGGCTGCCCTCGCCCTCCAAGCGTTTTGCCATTTCGATATAGTAGTCCAAATTATATTTGGGGCGGTTGCTGTCGAATATATCACCTGTGTAGCAAATACAGCCTTCTGCAATAGATTTCGTATTGTTACGCACGGTTTTGATAGAGGTCAGCATAGATTCTATATTGTTGAACGAATCGAAAATGCGGAAAACATCAATCCCATTCTGCGCCGCTTCTTCTACAAAACGCACGATTAAATTGTCGGGATATGCCTTATACCCTACCCCATTCGAGCCACGCAGTAGCATTTGAAACAACACGTTTGGCATCAACCCCCTCAGTATTTCGAGCCTTTTCCACGGATTTTCCTTCAAAAATCTAAGTGCCACGTCAAAAGTAGCACCGCCCCACATTTCCATCGAAAACAGTTTATGCCCGAAGGCTTGGGCATAGCTTTCAGCAATGGCTTTCATATCGTGGGTACGCACACGGGTAGCCAACAGCGATTGGTGGGCATCGCGGAAAGTGGTATCCGTGTAATAAATCATTTTCTCTTTTTTCAACCATTTGGCAAAGCCTTCTGCACCAAGTTCCATCAATTTGTCACGCGTACCTACCTGCATACCATGCGCCCCAATTTCGACACCCCCTTTGGGGGCAGGGGGGGCTGGTATTTGTGGTATTCTAAACAAATTATTTTTCTTTTTATCCACGTATGCCACGTCTGAATTGCCGTTTACAATCACATTGGCGAGGTACATCAATACCTTTGTCCCTCTATCTTGACGGCGTGGCATTTTGAGTAATTGCGGATTGTCGGCAATAAAACTGACCGTATAGTTGCCACTTCTGAATTGCTCATTGTGCAATAAATTTTCTAAAAAGCCTATATTGGTCTTGACCCCTCTAATTCTAAACTCCGCTAAAGCACGTAAAAGCCTATCTGCCGCGCCTTGAAAAGTGCGTCCCCAAGCTGTTACCTTCACGAGCATGGAATCGAAAAACGGCGATATTTGCGCCCCCGCATAAGCCGAGCCACCATCCAAACGAATACCAAAACCACCTGGCGAGCGATAGGCAATCAATGCGCCATAATCGGGCTTAAAACCATCTTCGGGGTCTTCGGTTGTGATGCGGCATTGTATAGCAAAACCTTGACAATCAATATCTTGTTGCTTACCAATTTTGAGGGTTTCGTGGCTCAAATTGTAGCCCATGCAAATCAATATCTGCGAGCGCACGATGTCAATACCCGTAATTTCTTCCGTAATCGTATGCTCCACTTGCACTCGCGGATTGACTTCGATGAAGTATATATTTTCAGCTTTATCTACCAAAAACTCTACCGTACCCGCACAACTATAATTGACATATTTGCATATTTTCAAGGCATAGTCGTAGAGTAAATCTTTTGTTTTTTGCGATAGAGTCAAACTCGGCGCAATTTCGACCACTTTCTGAAAACGCCTTTGCACACTGCAATCACGCTCAAAAAGGTGTACCAAATTGCCATATTTATCGCCCAATATCTGAACCTCAATATGCTTTTGGTTTTCAATAAAACGTTCAAAAAACACAGTACCATCACCAAAAGCTGTTTTCGCTTCGCCACTCGCTTCTTTATAGCTTTTTATCAAATCGCCTTCACTACGCACCACGCGCATACCACGCCCGCCACCACCAGCCGCCGCCTTTACAATAAGCGGATAACCAATCGTCCGCGCTTGTGATATCAGGACCTCTTCGCTCATACCATCTTCCAAACGCGCATCGGGTATCATGGGTACACCCGCCGCGAGTGCCACATTTTTTGCCGCCACTTTATCGCCCAATGCCTCCATCACTTCGGGCGCAGGACCAATAAAAACAATACCCTCTTCCCGACAACGCCTTGCAAACGTCACGTTTTCGCTCAAAAAACCATAGCCAGGGTGAATGGCTTCCACATTATTGACCTTTGCCACGCGAATGATTTCCTCCACGTCCAAATAGGGCTTCAAGGGTTCATCGTTTTTACCTATTTGATACGATTCATCCGACTTGTAACGGTGGAGAGAGTAACGGTCTTCATAAGTAAAAATAGACACGGTGCGCAACCCCAATTCGGAAGCCGCACGCAGGACGCGGATAGCAATTTCGCCACGGTTGGCAACCATGAGCTTTTTAAAACGGTGATGTTGTTCTGGCATTTTCTAATAGCGATTTGTAGAGTATTAAATTACACAGAGTTAAAAAGAGAAGACACAGAGGTTCACAGAGTTATTTTTCTAAGTCCTTCTGTGCAATTGAATGCTCATATATAGTTTGATATATAATTGGTGTGCTAATATAGCGGCGCAAAGGTAAGGGGTAAGACTTGATTTTAACGTACATTTTTTAGAAAAATTACAATGCGCAAGCCTACAATTTATGGCTGTTTTTTTAATCAAAAATAAACATAAAAATTTGATTATCAATATATTAAATCTCAAAAACATACCCCCTCAGTATTCAGTTCAAAAAGTGCATTAAAATATTAAACGTACCCGCCAAATAAATTGGAGGTGTAAATAATTCGGTGAAGGTGTCAACTGTAGTGTCGAATTTATTCGACACATTGGGCGGTGTCTATTAATTTCGCCACTACAATTTACTGTTTTCAACAGATTTTTTACACCTCCAATAAATTTGGTGAATACGGTTTGAGTTTACATTTGTAAAATACCTTCTTAAAACCATTTATTAAAAAATTCGTAAACCTCTTATTTCAACATTAAAACGAACTATACCAATGGCATTAGACAATATAAACGACATAAACCAGCCGATAAAATCGAAATTAGGAATTTTTCAAACAATAGCCCTTGTCATAGAAATAGCTTTATTTGCGCTACTTTTGATAGGTTTTTTGTTCAAAATACAATCATTTCCATATGCGAGCGAGATGATAATCCTGTCTATTCTCGGCTTATCAGGTGTCTATTTTTTACTACCTATTTTAGTATTCAAAAGCCAAAAAGCAGGCGGTCATCTGTTGGTTCACTTTGCAGGATTTATACTAACCAATGCCTTGATAGGTGCATTATTCAAAATAGAAAGTTGGCCCTATGCGCAGGAGATGGTTATTGTAGCACAATTGGTTTTGCCCATTTTGATTGTCTTGTTATGCCTTTTAATCGCTATTAATTTTAAGGAAAAAGACAGATTAAAACTCTATTTACGCATTGGATTGCGCATATTAATCCTTGTAATGATTTTTGCTATTTATTGAGCTACCCCCTCAGTATTTTTTATAGAAAAACATTATCGTTCAAAAGGTTTTGTTGTAAAAACAATGTATTGATTTTCAATAATTTACAATGCTTCTCGACAAAGGTTTAGTAAACTAAAAATTATTTTTTTTTCAAAAAAAATAATTTTCAGTTCGCCTAAAAGTAACGTTCAGAAATCAAGGCAATAAAATAATGTTCCATTGTAAAGCAATTTACAATAGATCAATGCAGC
>JAYVKQ010000164.1:0-3112 GCA_043768285.1 Saprospiraceae bacterium
AAATTGACATGGAATCTGCAACGTACCTTAGCCAAAGTCAATTACAGAATTCATACCGATGCCATAAAAGAGAACCTCATTCCCGCAACACTTTCCAAAGAACAAATACATTTTGTTTATGCCAATGAAGCCGATATGCTAAATATGGCTTTGTTTGGACTCACTGCCAAACAATGGCGAGACATAAATCCAAAAGCCGTTGGCAATATTCGTGATGAAGCGACGATTGAGCAGTTGGTTGTCTTGTCAAATATGGAAAGTATAAATGCTGTTTTAATTCATCAAGGTTTACCACAGCCTCAACGTTTACAGCAATTGAACACAATTGCTATAACTCAAATGAAATCTTTAACGGCTAATACCCAACTCAAAAAATTGAAATAAGCATATTTTGCATAAAAAAAGCGTCCCGATATAGTTGGGACGCTTTTTTTATGCAAAATACTGAGGGGGTACACCGCCCACCCCTTTCCCAAAAAGCACCCGCCCCAATTGCTTGCTCTGTGTTTTTAGGGCAAAAAATAGTAGAGAAAAATATTTTACGAATATTTGCGGATAAACTTACGGATAAAAAGAATTTTGCGGATATTTACGGATAAATTTGCAGGTATGGTCAAAATCGAATCACTCAAAATCACATTTGAAATTTTACAACTCATTAGTGAAATAGATGAGTTTAAAGGTGCATGGATAGCCTTGGGCAATTTATCACCCGATACTTTACTTCAATTACGGAAAGTTGCCACGCTTGAAAGTATTGGCTCAAGTACGCGCATTGAAGGCAGCAAAATGTCGGATATAGAAGTTGGGCGTTTTTTGGCAAACCTCAAAACGCAGAAATTTGAAACCCGCGACCAACAAGAAGTAGCAGGTTATGCCGAACTGATGACGGTAGTATTTAGCCATTTCAATGACATCCCATTGACTGAAAGTTTCATTCAGCAATTGCACAGCATATTGATGAAATTCAGCGATAAAGACCAATGGCACAAAGGGCAGTACAAAAAGTTTCCGAACCATGTCGTTGCCGTTGATGGGCTTGGACAGGTTGTTGGAATCGTATTTGAGACAACCGCGCCATCAGAAACACCTTTAAAAATGAAAGAATTGGTGGATTGGACAGTCGAAAAATTGGAAACCAAGACCTATCATCCACTTTTGGTGATTACCATTTTTGTTGTCAGTTTATTGGCAATTCATCCTTTTCAAGACGGAAACGGGCGACTTTCACGGGTTTTGACCACTTTTTTGTTGCTCAAAACAGGTTATCATTATACCCAATACAGTTCGTTGGAAGCTGTGATTGAGCGACAAAAACCAGACTATTATAGGGCGTTGCGACAAACACAAATTACCCTCAACAATACCGAACCAGATTGGCAAGCATGGCTCGTTTTCTTTTTAAAATCATTAAAATCACAAAAAGAAAACTTGCAAATAAAAATTAATCGAGAGCAATTTCTATTATCGCAAATGCCCAATATGGGTCAAACCATCATTGAACATTTGCAAATTAGAGGGCGAATAACCTTGAGTGAATTACACTTATTGACCAATTTTAATAAAAACACATTGAAAAAACATTTGGAAAACCTCGTCAAAAACAATCAAATCCGACGCAACGGTGTAGGGCGCGGCGTTTGGTACACCTTGATTTGATTTGTTATTGAAATTATAATTGTCATTAGTTTGGCATATATTGAATGGAAAACAGCTTCTAAATGAATATAAAACAAAACGTTTCGCTATGCTCACAAATGCCATCGCCATTCTCGGCGTACTAACATTCAATATCTATCTCGCTTTTCAGTTGGAAAAGATACCACAATTGAAAGCGTTGAGCGCATCGCTGATTGTCATAATTTTGGGTGCTTTGGAAGCCAATTTTGGTTTAATTCCAACTTCTTCGGCTGCACCGCCTTTGTATGACGGTATTTTCGCCTATGTCGCACCCTTACTCATCATCTTTTTGATGTTGGGTATTCAGCTCAAAAGCGTCAAAAAAGCGGGCATTCCGATGATTTCCAGTTTTTTTCTGGGGGCATTTGGTATCATGGTCGGCGTGACAATTGGCATGTTGGCAGTTAAAGGTCGTCAGACATTGGGCGACAATTTCCACGTCATCGGGGGCATGTTTACAGCAACTTGGACGGGCGGCAGTACCAATTTGAACGCGGTTGCTTTGACCTATAATTTTGCAAAAGAAGGGGCTATTTACGCCGCTATCAGTGCTGTGGACAATATCGTGACCGCTTTGTGGCTCGCGGCGTGTATTTTAATCCCGAAATTCATGAAAAGTCGTTACCCAACTCAACGACAAGGCGCGGCAAGCAACGAAAACTATGCCGAACACCTCAGCGAAGAGTCTGCCGTCAATCCCTCCGATTTGGGTATTTTGATTGCGTTGGGTTGCACCGTTCTTTTTGTTGCCGACAATTTATCCCATTGGCAACCCAGCGTGCATCGCATAATTTGGCTTTCTACTATTTCGCTTATTTTGGCGCAAGTGCCTGTTATTCAACGACTTAAAGGCAGTCGCACTTTGGGTATGTTTTGTTCATATTTATTTTTAAGTCTTATTGGCGCATATTGCGATATTGGAGCCATGCTTCAAAATGGTCAAATCGCGCTCACTTTGGTACTGTTTTCAACCATCGTCATTGCTGTCCATACCCTATTTCAATTTGGCGTTGCGTATATATTGAAACAAGATTGGGACATCATGGGCATTGCCTCGCAAGCCAATATCGGTGGTGCAGCGACAGCATTGAGCGTTGCGAAAAGTTTGGATAGAGAAGATTTGGGTTTAGGGGGCATTATGATTGGGCTTTTGGGCAACGCAGTGGGCACTTATATGGGGGTTCTGATGGTGGAGTTTTTGAAAAATTATATTTGAGGGAATGATGAATTATTAGTGCTCAAAAGATTTTGATTATAAAGCAAAGTATTGATTTTCAATAATTTACAATGTTTCCAGACAAAGGTTTAGTAAACTGAAAATTATTTTTTTTGTAAAAAAAATAATTTTCAGTTCGCCTAAAAGTAACGTTCAGAAATCAAGGCAATAAAATAATGTTCCATTGTAAAGCAATTTACAATAGATCAATGCAGC
>JAYVKQ010000165.1:0-6859 GCA_043768285.1 Saprospiraceae bacterium
TGTACGACTTGTAATATATTCATTATCAGTGTACTATGAAAAATAAAATTGTCGATTATTTACATCTACCTACTTAATTCTACTTTGGCACTCTAAAAATCCCGAAGGGATTAAATATGAATAACCCCGAATGAAATTCGGGGGAAACGGTGGGTGAGTTACACAACGCTGAAAGCGTTGAACTAAAAGCTATTTAAGTTCAATCCCTTTAGAGTCGAGTGTTGATTAGTTATATCAACATTCCAAAAGTTATAAACTTTTGGAATGTTTTACGGTAAAAAAATATTACCAATCAACGCTCTACTCTTCGGGATTGTGAAACGCCCTTTGCCTTTGCCCCCGAATGAAATTCGGGGTTATTCAAGTTCAATCCCTTCGGGATTTATAGAGTGCCAAAGTAGAATTAATAAATTCGTTAGAATTTTAATGCATTATTCGCATTTTCATTAAAAATACTGAGGGGGTGATAAAAAAAGTGAGTTGCTACCAGAACCGATAACAACTCACTTTTTTTTAAAAAAATCTATCTACAAATTCTACATTGGCACTCTAAGAAAAATAAGATTTGTTATTCATACTTGGCAAGGCTGGGTGCTGTTTTTGATTTTGTTATTATAAAAAATCGAAAATTTTTTATAGTAACAAAATCAAAAACCTTCTTGGAGTTTTTTAAAATCATTGGAGTGCTAAAACTATTTCTTATCTTCAATCAAATCCAAAATACGATTGAGTTCATTATCATTTTTAAAATTCACCATTATCTGCCCTTGCCCGCTTGGTTTGCGTTTCAACGCTACTTTTGAGCCGAAAAATGAGCTTAACATATCTTGAACGGGTTTGTAGGCATCGGGCATTGAGCCATCGGGCTTTGCTTTCTTTTTATTTTTCGCTTCTGCATAACTGCGCGCAATATCTTCAACTTCGCGCACGGAAAGACGCTCGTGCATAATGCGCTTGAACAACATCAATTGCAAAGCAATATCATCAATACCGACCAATACTTTAGCGTGTCCAGTTGTTACACGTTTTTCTTTGATACCCGTCTGAATTTCGGGCGGCAAGCGCAACAAACGCAACGAATTGGTAACAGTAGAACGGTTTTTTGCAACGCGCTCGCTCAGCCTCTCGTGTGTCAAAGCACACTCATCAATCAAACGTTGATAGGTTATCGCTACCTCAATAGGGTTCAGTTCTTCGCGCTGAATATTCTCGACCAATGCCATTTCGAGCATCTCTTGGTCGTTGGCAATACGGATATAGGCAGGCACATCAAGGATACCCGCAATTTTGGAAGCCCTTAAACGCCGTTCGCCCGATATGAGTTGGTATTGGTTGTTGCTCATTCGACGCACCGTAATGGGCTGAATGAGACCATGTATCTTGATAGAATCGCTCAACTCATTCAGCGCGTCTTGGTCAAAATCGTAGCGCGGTTGCCACGGATTAACCTCAATTTCGGCAATAGGGATAGAGGCGATGGTATGCGACAACTCCCGCACCACGTCTTTCACCATTTCGGGGTCTCTATTTACCTCCGTTTCGATATTGCCAAGCAGAGCAGCAATACCTTTGCCTAATTCCGTTTTTTTAACTTTTGTTACCATAGATATTCGATATATTCATTGCCGTGCATAAAAAACGTGCAAAGTTAGCGGACTTTGCACGTTTAGTTGGGTATTCGATTGTAATTATTTATCCACATGAAATGAGGGCATATTAACATAGTTATCCACGTTGATTGTTGATTACGCAGTAGCTACACGCTGCACCTTATCCTTATTTTTTATCAAAAATTCCTTGCACAAGTTCAAAAAATTAACCGATCCCTTAGAACTTGCATCATAGGCAATCACGGGTTTATGCACATTCGGTGCTTCTGCCAAACGTGCTGAACGGTGGATGATGGTTTTGAATACATAATCCTGCGAATGTTGGCGCACTTGCTCTACCACAATATTAGCCAAACGTAAACGCGGGTCGTACATGGATAGTACCAAACCTTCAATTTCTAACTTAGGATTAAGGGCTTTTTTTACTAAATTGATGGTATTTTTTAATTTCGATAATCCCTCCAACGAAAATATTTCACACTGCACGGGTACTAATACCGTATCAGCTGCCACCAAAGCATTCACCGTCACGAGACCTAATGAAGGCAGACAATCAATAAAAATATAGTCGTACTCGTCGCGGAGCTGTTCGAGTACCCCCCTCAGTATAAACTCCCTTTTTTCACGATTTACAAGCTCTAACTCTGCACCTACAAGGTCAATACTGGATGGAATGAGGTACAGATTGGGTGTAGAAGTGGCTTGAATAGCATGGTGCGGGTCTGTGCCAGAGACCAAACAATCATATATTGTGTAGGTTTCGTCATCGGCAACGACATTAACGCCGCTTGATGCGTTGGCTTGCGGGTCGCAATCTACGAGCAACACTTTTTTTTCTAAAACTGCCAAACACGCAGATAAATTGATGGCAGTTGTGGTTTTCCCTACGCCACCTTTTTGATTGGCTATGGCTATTATTTTCCCCATTTTTGATGTGTTATGTTGCAGAAATTTATTTCCTGTTATACCTTTGATGGCATTATTCCAAATTTCAGATTTCAACTTGCATATGTCTTACTATATAGAATTTGAAATCTGAAATTTGGAATAAAATATAATGAATAATGCAAAGATACCTAATTTGCATTTCTAAATAATCATTTTCAAAGAAACTTATGAAAATAGAATTGTGGGCTATCGGCAAAACTGATACAGCATATATTAAGGAGGGTATCGCGCTGTACGAAAAACGCTTAAAACATTACGTTTCCTTCGATTCAGTGATATTGCCTGATGTAAAAAACCCACCTATCAATGCTGATGCCTTAAAAATAAAGGAAGGCGAGATTATGTTAGCCAAATTGCAAAAAGATGATGTGCTAATCGTGCTTGATGAACGCGGCAAAATGTACGGCTCAATGGCGTTTGCCGACCTTATTGAACAGAAACAAAATCAAAGTACCAAGCGGTTGATATTTTTAATCGGTGGGGCATATGGCTTTTCAGAAACAGTTTATAATCGGGCAAATGGACAATTATCTTTATCAAAAATGACATTCTCGCACCAAATGATACGCCTTTTTTTTGTTGAACAGTTGTATCGAGCGTTTACGATTATCAAAGGGGAAAAGTACCATAATGAATAATAAACACAGCAATTACGCATAGGGTATAAATTAACCACAGATGACACTGATTGAACAGATTTATACTGATTTTTTCCGTTTTGTATATACAGAAAATCTGTATAAATCTGTTTAATCAGTGTCATCTGTGGTTAATTTATGCCCTATTAGGAATTGCCGTTTTCTAAATCCTGTATAAATTTTTTCAATTTTTGAATATCTTTCATAGCAGGTTCTATTTCAAAACGGGAATTCAAATCAACGCCCAGAAAGGTAGGGATTTGAATTGTGCGAATAGCCTCAGCGTCATTTTCAGATATACCACCCGCCAATAAAAATGGCGTAGTGCCTGCGTATTGATGCAGCACCGACCAATCAAATTTCACGCCCGCACCACCGCCTTGTGGGGATTTGGTATCGAATAAAAAGGTATCCGCAATGCCCTCATAGGCTTGGGTTTTTGTAAAATCGAAGGTTTCATCTATTGAAAAAGCTTTCCAAATAGCTACATTTTCGCGTTTATTATGCTTCAAATGAGCGCGCAAATCGGTCAAATACTGAGGGGGGGTATCCCAATGGATTTGTATGGCATCTAAATCGTATTTTAATATTTTTTCAAAAATAAAATCTATATTCGCTTTAACGAAAACACCTACTTTTTTTATTGTAGTTGAATTGTTGAGTATCTCGAATGTTTGACTAACAAAACGGGGCGATTTTTCATAAAAAATAAGCCCCATATAATCAATAGGTAATTTCGACAACGCTTCGATATTGTCACTATTCCGCATTCCACAAATTTTTATTACCATTTTTTTTTATAATTTAAAATATTCGATTAATTTTGAGTGTTAAGTAACGACGAAAATAATAAGTTATTAAATGTACCATCAAATTTATTCGACGGAGGTATTGGCAATCAATGGTTTACGCTGCCCGTCGAATAAATTCGATGGTACATTTTGACCAGCGTATTTTTTAAGCGTTACGATACGTTGAAAATGAATTTTCTACACAAATTTTTAAGGAACGACGAAATAATAAAAGCGCATTTTCAAGCACATTATATTTTTACCAGATTGCTTATCTTTTAAGGCGAATATGCTTAATATTTAACGCAAAAGATGAGCTAAGTAGATGTACGATAATAGATGTACGATGTACGACTTGTAATATATTCATTCTCGGTGTACTATGAAAAATAAAATTGTTGATTCTTTACATCTACCTACTTATATGGTGATAATAGAATAGCTTCAAAATGCGCTTTTATTGTTTCGTCGTCCCTAAGCCTACAAAAGTATAAAAAAACAAATGGAACAATCGAAAAAACCACGCCGCACGACCAAGCTGCCCCACAATTTTTCAGACCGCAAAGGTTATGACGAAAATTTTATAACCACTAAAGGTTTTAAAATAAAATTAGATGATATATTGAAAAATCATCGAAACGCCTTGACCCCTTTGCTTACGCCTGTGGGTAAAAATAAGCATTATTTACAATATCACCATTTTACAGTGGCAATGAACAAATCCCGTAAAATGCCCCAACTGACAGCCGTTAATATTGATGGCAGCCTAAGCGTTGAGTTTGGACGCGATAGTGATAGTTGGCATTTTGACCCGCGTATCCCCGAAGAAGACCAAGTGCCACACGCTGTTTACAAAGGTAATGATTTGGATTTGGGGCATTTGGTGCGCCGACTTGACCCTGTTTGGGGTGATGAAGACATTGCCAAAAACGCCAATTTCGATACTTTTCACTTGACCGTTTGCGCCCCACAACACAAAGACCTTAACCGCAAAATATGGCTAAACCTCGAAGATTATATATTAAAAAACGCGAATTGTAGCAATTTTAAGGCATCTGTCTTCACTGGACCTATTTTTTCGGATAATGATGTTAAATACGATGGTGTACTGTTGCCTTTGGCTTTTTGGAAAATTGCAGCCATGATAAAAAAAGATGGTACGCCTTCCGTGACGGGTTATGTATTGAGCCAAGAGGATATGCTCGATTCGATAGAAAGTAGAGGTCTTGACGACACTGGTTTTGGCGAATTTAAAACATACCAAGTACCTCTATCAAAAATAGCGGAAAAAACGGGTTTAAATTTGAAGTCACTCTACAAATTTGACCCCACCAATACGGGCAATCGGGGTTTGACAGATATGTTTGAAATAGCGGATGGCAGTAGTTTAATGTTATAGCTTGTACATAGCAACATTCGCCTCGCCAACGGCAGTCATACCACACGTTTGTACAACCATTTCTCTAATTTTAGAAACTTTAAATTGTGCATAATTATCAATCATTTCCATCAAGGCATGAGATAGGGCGCGTTCATCGCCAATGGGTATCATGCGTCCATTATCGGGCGTAATCCAATCTTCCAAACCACCTGTATCCGTACATACGACGGGCAAACCTACCGACATGGCTTCGAGCAAAACACAGGGCAACCCCTCGTAATTGCTGAATAAGACAAAGATATGTGCTTGTTGCAAATAGCCAATCAAATCGGCATGGGGCATAGTTGGTTTAAAACATATAATACCTTCTAAATCAAGACTTTGTGCTAACTTTTTCAAAGGTTTATGCTCCCTATCGCTGCCACCAATTATGCACAATTCAAAGGCGTAATGTGCCTTTTTGAGGGCAACTAAACTGCGAATTATCCCCGAAACATTCTTTTGTTTATCAGTGCAAGTGGAGACGTGTATGAGGCGAAATGTAGTCAGTTTTGGCTTCAAATACTGAGGGGGTATAAAAAAATCAGTATCCACTACATTCGGAATAATGGCAACTTTTTTAAATGAACCAAAACGCGCTAATGCCTTCCCGTAATGTGTCGTATAAGCAGCCACACAGGTACTAACATTCAAGCATTTTTTTATAATCAATTTTTGAAAAAAAGAAATGGGTTTAGGCGGCTGTGTGGCATAACCCGTCCAATGTTCGGTCAAAACGAAAGGAATGTTATAAAAGAAATGTAAAATCAAGGCAAAAATGCCCGCAGGGTACATAATATGGAGGTGCATGAATTGGGGTTTCCCTTTGCTTTTTAAAAGGATTTTGTAGCCCATGCGCCACGCTTTTAGGTAGCGTAGCATTTTCAAAATTGTATTATTGGTTTGTGGAAAATAGACTCTGATGAGAAATGGATTGCCTTCGACAATTTCTACAACATATTCATTATCAATATGTTGTACGGCATTTAAAAGAGAAATATTGGCATATTGACTGACCGCTTTGGCTTGCCTTTCGACAAAGTTGCCAAACAACGCATTATTTTTATGTGGAAACCATGATGTGAGCCAGAGAATATGCATTCAATTAAATGAGTTGATAGATTATAGTTGATAGATTATAGTTGATAGTTGATAATGCGAATAATGGGTTCAAATCCAATAAATCCGTTAGGATTTGTACGTTTATAGATAATATATGTGAAAATGTAAAACGAATCCGTAGGATTCGCACGTTATACGCGCATTTACGTGCGAATCATATGGATTCGTTGAGGAAATTGCATTGATTAATTCTATAAACGTGCAAATCCTAACGGATTTATTGGATTTGAACCCATTATTCGCATTATCAACTATCAACTATAATCTATCAACTATAATCTATTTTTAAAAAGTTGGGCAGCCTTTGATGCGTCTTTTACCGCCTGAGCC